>JAHKKJ010000337.1 GCA_020027655.1 Deltaproteobacteria bacterium
CAGCGCTCCGCCGCTGAAAGAGCGCTGTGCAAAATTCCGACTCTACCAGGAACGCGTGCATTGACACGATCGATCAGCTGGGGTGTCAAGGAGATCTCCGGAATCAGTATAAGACTGCCACGCCCGGCGCGCCGGGCCTGCTCCATGGCGCGGAGATAAACTTCGGTCTTGCCACTGCCCGTTACACCGTGAAGGAGAAAGGTTTCAAAACCGCCTTCCTTTAGACGATGTTCAATCTTACGGAAAGCCTGTTCCTGCTCCGAATTGAGAACGAACCGGGGCTGAGCCTCCAAAGCCGGCGCGGAACCGGGTTCGAGGAATGTCTTTTCGCTTCTGGTGCGATGGCCGGGTAGCCGCTCGCGAATCTCAACGGCGCCGATTGATTCGAGTCGTTCGATGGCGCCATACAAGTTGCCCCCGGACATTTCGCGCGTCAGAGTTTTGACGCTGAGCTTGCCCTTGCTTTGACGAAGCCGGTCAAGAATCCGCTTTTCCAAGGCATCGGAAACGTAGAAGGTTCCAGGCTTGAGGGCGATCGTTCTCTGAGTCTCGCTCCTCAGGCTTGGCGGCAAGATAGTGCTGAATACTACTCCCAAGGTGGTGAGATAGTACTGCGCGACCCACTGACTCAGCTGGAGAAGCGCGTTATCAAGGATCGGTCGCTCATCCAATGGCGCGAGGATGGCTCTCGTTCCCGGCACAACGGTTTCCCGCAACAATTCGAGCACAACGCCGGTTACCTTCCGTTTGCCGAGGGGAATCAATACCCTCATGCCGATCTCGATTCGTTCCCATAGCGGGTCTGGAACTTTGTAGATCAGAGGCTCTTTTAGAGGCGTGGGAATAGCGATCCGAGCAAATTTTCCCGCCTCTTTATTCATGCCCGGATTCTTATCGGTGGGCGCGATCAAAAGCAATCAACATTTCTGTCTTACATTACGCACGTTGTTCAAAATTGTAAAAATTGGTTGCATCAGCCGAAAATTTTGCACTCCGGTGCATTCCAGTGCGGCGAACTGGGTTGAAAAATCAACGATTCGCTGCCGTCCTCTTACATGGCAGAGGTCTTGCTTACCCAAGGCGCTGAGGCCTCCATAATTATTGATAATTAAGATTAATTTTGTCGATCTGAATAGTTTGATCGAATATTACAGTTCGGCGCGATCGGGCGTCCCGCCTGAAGAGGTCTGAACGCATGGACGAGAACAACGTCAAGAAAATCCGCGAAGCCAAGATGCTAAGCAAGGCAGAGCTCGCACGTATGGCAGGGCTCTCTCCTCTCACTATAGATCGCATTGAGAAAGGAAAACCCTGTCGGATGGCGACGAAGAGAAAGATTCTTTTAGCCCTAGGGTTGAAGTTTCATCAAAAGCAAAGAGTTTTTGAGTGATAACGATGGCTGGTCTCTCGAGCAAATTGAATCTCGGCTTCTTGAGTTCCATCGGGCAAAAGGACAGTTACGTTGCGTTCGACATCGGCTCGAGCTCAGTCAAAATGGTCGAGGCAGCAGTCGATAAGAGCGGGTGCCGATTGCTAAACGTTGGCGTCCTACCTCTGCCTCCTGGAGCGGTGCAAAACAACATGGTGATGGAAGGGCGCTTGGTCGCGGAAGCTATCCGAAAGCTCATCCAACAGCACGGTGTAAAATCGAGTAAGGTGATCACAGCCGTTCCAGGAAGAGCGGTCATTATAAAAAAGATTCAGATGCCTCGGCAAGACGAAGATGAACTGGAAGCCAACGTCGAGTTTGAGGCAAACAAACTCATTCCAGAGAATCTCGAGAACGTCAATCTAGATTATCAAGTCCTCGGTTATCTCGAGGACGGAAACAAAATTGAAGTGCTGCTCGTGGCGGTCAAAAAAGAGATCGTCAACAGTTTCGCAGATGTTATCGAAGCGGCAGGGCTCACGCCGACAATTATTGATGTTGACTATTTCGCAATGGAAAGCATGTATGAAACCAATTACGAGCCCCAAGCCGCTGGCGAGGTCATTGGCCTCATTCACATCGGCGCTCGCTACACGAGCATTAACGTGCTCAGCAATGGAATCTCCACCTTTACGGGCGACCTACCTGTCGGCGGCCAGGAGTTTACCGATAGTCTAAGGAGGGCGATGCAGATCTCCGATGAGGAAGCGGAGACTTTTAAGGTCGCGGGACTTATAAATGGGGACAAGGGGTCTGACTTGGAAGCGCTGCTAAGACCAGCGGCACAGTCGTTGGCAGAGGACATCCAGCGAACCCTTAGCTTATACGGCGCGATAGATTCGGAAGAAAGCATTCGAAACATTTACCTAACCGGTGGTGGAGCCAAGGTTGTTGGTTTGACCTCCGTCATGGAGGAAAGGCTTGGGGTGCCGGTACAGCTCGCGGAACCGTTTCGTAATTTTCACGTAAGTAAGAACCTTAACAAGGCGTCTTTAGCAGAAGTGGCGCCGCTGTTGGGAGTAGCCATCGGGTTGGCCATTAGGAGACCGGGCGACAAATGATACGGATAAATCTTCTTCCCGTTAAGGAACTGAAGGCGGAGGTAGTCCGGCGTCGCGAGCTCATGATCGGCGGCGTCTCCCTCGCCCTGACGGGCGTTTTGATACTTGGTGTTTATGCCTACCAATGGCGCCAGGCTTCGGTGTTTGAAAAGGAGTTGGATGAACTCCGGAAGGAGCTCCAGGTCCTGAATGTTAAGGCGAAGGATGTCACGGAGCTACAAAGAAAGATCAAGGAGTTTGAAGGCAAGAGCAAAGTCATTGACGACATCAACAAGAAAAAGTCTGGGCCTGTGCGCGTTATGGAGAGCCTCGCCGTCGCGACTCCAAGTGCGTTGTGGCTGACCGAGTTCAAGGAGATAGGCGGGAATCTGACCATCACGGGAGTGGCCGTGGATAATCAGACCATCGCTGAATTTCTCAAAGCCTTAGCTTCTCATGCTTATTTCAATAATACGGAGCTGGTGGAAACAACTCAAAATCAGCAGCCGGGTCTACCGCCAAGGCGGTTCTTGATCAAGTCACGACTCATCTATCAACCGAATGTCGCCTCGACGAGCGCCGCAAAGCCTGTACATGCTCCCGTTACAATAAAGGACAACTCAAGGTGAACCAGCTCCTAACGCAGACTCTTGGACTTCCTCGCCAACAAAAAATTGGCATCCTGGCCGGTCTGATTATATTTCTTTTGGTGATTGGCTATTTCTACGTTTATCTTCCTGGCGACGACAAGGTAACCAAATTAGGCGAGGAGATTACAGGGGTACGCGGCGATCGCGACAAAAAAAAGGCCCTTTCGGCTAATCTCCCGAAGCTGCAAAAAGAGGCGCAGGAGTGGGATGCAAAACTTAAAGCCGCAATGGCGCAGCTGCCTAATCGCAAGGAGATTCCCGATCTCTTGAGCAGTCTTTCGACGAAAGCCAGGGAAGCGGGTTTGGAGATCTTGCTGTTCCGACCCCGAGCCGAGAACTTCCAAGAATTTTATGCCGAGATACCGGTGGATATCGTCGTGCGGGGCGGATTTTTTAATGCGGTGACCTTCTTTGACGAAGTCGGCAAATTAAACCGCCTTGTAAACATCGATAATATTGATCTGAAGAACCCCAAAGTGGGCGGCGATCAAGTCGCTTTGGAGATCTCAACGTTGGCAACCACGTATCGCTTTTTGGACGAAGCTGAACGAAAAACAGTGGCGGAAGAAAAAGCCAAGGCTGCAGCTAAAAAATAGCCGGACATGGTTACCTGGGTAAAAACAATTGTTTGTACAATCTTACTTTTCGCTCCGGGCTTCACCGGCGCCCAGGAGAAGTTGGAGACACCTTCGCAGAAAACCAAAGAGGCCGTCGATAAGTTGCTGAGAGCTCCGAGTGTCGTCGGCAAGAGCTTGCAGGACTTGAGTAACGCGGCAAAGGCCAAACTCCAGGACGCAGTTGCAGAAACCAAATCGACAAAGGCAAACTCTGAGGGCCCAGCGCCAGCTGAACAAAAGTCTGATTCGCAGTCTCCAGTGAACTCTTCAACGGTTGGAAAACGTGATCCCTTTCGGCCTTTTACGTTGAACACGCGGTTCAATAATCGTCTCCGTGAAAACCTCTCGCCCTTGGAGCGGTATGACTTAGGGCAACTAAGATTGGTGGGCGTTGTCTGGCATGTCAAGGAACCCAGCGCGATGATCGAGGACTCAGTGGGGCTTGGTTATATTGTCAAGGTGGGCACCCCGATAGGCGCAAACGACGGCAAGGTCAGGGCGATCAAACCGAATGAAATTATCATTGAGGAAACTTATGTTGATCTATTGGGGGTGAAGAAAAAGCGCGAGGTCAACATCAAGCTATCCATGGAGAAGGCGGAATGAAGAAGTCGAAGGGGAGCGGAACAACGATGTGGATGGGCGTTAAATTCAGCAGGATCAGACCTCGGTATTGGTGTTCCGTGGGTTGTCTTTTGACTGGATTCGGCTTCGGATTCGCCGGTTGTGCGCCAACGGTCAATGAGCAAAAGAATACGACGGGAGGAGTAGTGGAAGGTGCAGCCATCGCCCAAGGGCGTCCGGAGCAAAAAGGAGGACAAAGACTGGCTTCGGCAAAACAAGATACGCCGCAAACACAGTTAGTTCGAGTACAGGATCTGTCCGTCCGCGAAGAATCGGGACAAACGATTCTCCAGCTAAAACTCACGAAACCTGTTTCCCAGTATCGCCATTTTCCACTGACCCAGCCGGCGCGAGTCGTGGTGGACATGTTTGGCGATTTTGCGCGGCAAGCGGATGTGGAAAGTTTCCGGGTCGGCGCCAATGCAGTGAGCACGGTAAGTTTCAGTTCCGGCGAAGGCTATCTGCGCATGACTATAGAGACGGCGACGTCGACAGTGCCTTCCTATGTGATTACCCCCGAAGAGGGAGGAATCAAGGTCGTCTTCGGCTTTTCCGATCCTAAAGCGAGCGATAAAAGGGTATTTGACCTGGTTAGAGGTGGGAAAAAAATAGAGGCTAAAAGCGCGGCTCGGGGCACTGTTTCCACGGATGCCGGCCAGGTTGCTTCCCCTAAAGAAGAGATACCTACTGAGGGGAAAAAATACATCGGGCAAAAATTAT
>JAHKKJ010000338.1 GCA_020027655.1 Deltaproteobacteria bacterium
CCGGCTGCTGGCGGAGGTGAGCGGAAAAAACATCGTGGTCACGGACGATGTTAACAGGAAGGTGACTTTACGGCTCGTCGAAGTGCCGTGGGATCAGGCAATGGATCTGATCATCAGCACGAATGGCTTGGGTAAGGACGAAATGGGAAGCGTGATTCGCATCTCGACAACCGCACGACTTGAAGCCGACAGAGTTCAGCAAAAGAAAACTGAGAGAGCCAGAGAGGATGCGGAGCCGCTGCAAACCGTGTACTTCAATATCAATTACGCCAAGGTCAAAGATTTAGAGTCCAAAGTAAAGACGTTATTGACGAAGCGTCCGGACGCCGCCTTGGTTATCGACGAGCGCAGCAACACGATGATGGTTCGCGATATCAAACAATCAGTTGATGACGTCAGCGCCCTAATTGCAAAGCTTGATACCCGTACGCCGCAAGTCTTGATCGAGTCGAATCTGATCGAAACCACCCCGAGCTTCGCGCGCGCCTTGGGCCTCCGATTTCGCTTCAGCACCCCCGGCGGGACAACCATCAGCAACGCAGCCGGGGCACCGGAGCCCTATACTGCGTTTACGCCGCTATTCCCGAACACTCCAATAGGGTTGGGTGGTAGCGTTTCGGTCATCCAGAATGCCGTCGGGGGAATTCGAGATCTAGCCAGTTCGTTGGAGGCGGCAGAACGAGAGGGCAATATACGAATCATGTCTCGACCTTCCGTGGTCACGTTGAACAATGTTGCTTCCACGATCCGGAGTGAACGAATCCTACGTATTCTGCTTCCAGCCTCCACGAACATCGCCACCGGAACCGGTTCTTCGGCAGCAGGAGCAGCCGTGGCGACGGAAAAGGTGCCGGTCGGGATCATCCTCACCGTTACGCCGCAGGTGTCGAGCGACGGTTACGTGCTCATGAATATTAATGTCAAGTCGAGCACTCTAGGCGCACAGTCACAGGGTTCGGTTATTCCCGATGAGCTCAACCGCGAAGCCGTGGCCAACGTGCTCGTGAAAGATGGGGAGACGATCGTGCTCGGCGGTATCTTGAAAGACACAAGCCAGGACTCGGAGAGCGGTGTGCCTTACCTGAAAGATATTCCGGTTCTTGGCTGGTTGTTCAAGAACCAACGTGTGCAGAAGGACTTCGAAGAACTTATGGTTTTTATTACGCCGCGCCTCACTTCTGCCGGATCAGAAAATCTTCCCGCTGCCGAACAGCTCTGGCGTGAGCAAATGAAACAGACTGAAGACGGTCAGGTGATTTTCCGCGCGCCAACCCCCTAGCCTGGCAGAACAGAATAGAGTAGGATACCCGCATGTTGCGTTATTTTACTGCGGGTGAATCCCACGGACCTTGTCTGACCATGGTGATTGACGGGGTGCCGGCGGGATTTCCTATCGACGTAGGTCGAATCAACCACGATCTTTGGCGCCGCCAACAAGGTTACGGTCGGGGCGGCAGAATGCTCATTGAAAAGGACGAAGTCCAGATCCGCTCGGGAATTCGTTGGGGTGAAACTCTCGGCTCACCGATTGGCCTTGGCATTGAGAACCGTGACTGGAAAAACTGGACCAAGAAAATGTCGGCGGCTCCCGAAGACCGCGATGAGAAGATTGCGGTCACCAAACCGCGGCCAGGGCATGCGGATCTTACCGGGGTTCTAAAATACGACCGTTCTGACATTCGCGATATCTTGGAGCGGGCCAGCGCGCGAGATACGGTGTCGCGCACGGCGGTCGGTTCCTTCAGCAAACAACTGCTCTCGCCCTTCGGCATCCGGGTCATGGGTTATATCCGCTCCATCGGCAATGTAGTGGCCAACTTGGACGGATTCGCTTACGAGGAAACCTACGCCCGGGCCGAGGAGTCGCCCGTGCGCACCGCCGACAAAGAGGCGGAAGACAAAATGATCACTTTGATCGAAGAGTGCAAGAAAGAAGGCAACACGCTAGGGGGCATTTTTGAGGTCGTGGCACTGGGTCTGCCGCCGGGACTGGGCACCCATACGCAATGGGATCGCAAGCTCGATGGTCGATTGGCGCAAGCTCTGATGAGCATTCAGGCGATCAAAGGAGTCGAGATCGGGCTCGGCTTCGAGATGGCGCGGCGGCGGGGCTCCCAGGTCCACGACGAAATATTCTTCGATCCGAATAAAATGGTGACAGAGGGGACGCCCAGGATCGTGCCGACGGGCTTCTACCGGGGCAGCAACAATTCCGGCGGAACCGAAGGAGGGATGACCAACGGTGCGCCCTTGGTTGTCCGTGTCGCCATGAAGCCGATCTCGACGCTCATGAGTCCGTTGCAATCCGTCGATCTCCGGTCCAAGCAGCACGCGGACGCTTCGGTCGAGCGGTCCGATGTCTGCGCCGCCCCGGCCGCTGCTGTTGTCGGTGAATCCGTAGTTGCCTTCGAGCTGGCCAACGCCTTTCTGGAAAAGTTTGGCGGGGACTCGCTCCGGGAAATCAAGCGTAACTACGAAAATTACCTGGAACAGATCAAAAATTTCTAGCCCTTGGCAGAAAACTCTGTGCGAAATATCGCCCTGACGGGCTTTATGGCGGTTGGCAAAAGCGCGGTGGGTCGAACTCTGGCCCGCAAGCTCGGCCGCCGCTTCGTGGATCTCGACAAAATCATCGAGAAAAGCGAAGGGATGAAGGTTAAAGATATCTTCAGCCGGAAGGGAGAGAGCTATTTTCGGCGGGCGGAAAAGCAGGCGCTAGCAGAGGTTCTATTTCAGGAAGAGCAGGTGATCGCAACCGGCGGTGGAGTCGTGATAGATGAGGAAAATATTCGACTGCTTCGGGAAAAGAGTTTTCTGGTTTGCCTGACGGCGGCCCCGGAGGTGCTTTTGCGCCGAGCCGGGAAAAGCAGGCAACGGCCATTGCTGGAGAGCGGTGACCGATCGCAGCGAATCGGGGAACTGCTGGCGCAGCGGGAAAAAAATTATGCACACGCTCACTTAGCCGTAGATACCAGCGACTTGACGGTGGAGCAAGTTGTGGAGAGAATCATTGAGCGATTCACCGCCGGGAATTGATTTGATGCAAACTTTAACTGTAAACCTCGGGGACCGCTCCTATCCGATTTACGTCGGCGACGGAATTTTGTCTAAGGCCGGGGATTTTCTTCAGCGCGCAGGGCTGCGGGGAAAGGTTGCGGTCATCACCAACCCTACGGTGGCTCAACTCTATCTTGACACGGTCCATGAATCGTTGAGTGGTGCCGGATTCGATGTGACGCCCGTGCTTGTTCCCGACGGGGAGCAGCACAAGGATCTGCGATCGCTGTCCGTCATCTATGACCGGTTGATCGCGGAGCGGCTTGAGCGCCAGTCTTGTGTATTGGCGCTAGGCGGTGGAGTTGTCGGTGATTTAGCTGGCTTTGCCGCCGCGACTTTTCTGCGCGGCATAGCCTATGTGCAGCTGCCGACCACCCTGCTCGCTCAAGTCGACTCCAGCGTCGGCGGAAAGACCGGGGTGAACCATCAGGAAGGGAAAAATCTTGTCGGCGCTTTCTATCAGCCACGCTTGGTGCTAATCGATGTGGCGGTGCTGCAGTCGCTGCCGCGCCGTGAATTCATTGCCGGCCTGGCGGAAGTGATCAAGTATGGCGTCATTGAAGATCCTGCCCTATTCAAATTGCTGGAAGAAGAAATTGGAAAACTCACCAGCCTGGATCGCGCCCTGTTGACGCAAGTCATCGCAACGTCGTGCGCTATCAAAGCGAAAATCGTCGAACAAGATGAGCGCGAAAATGACTATCGCGCGGTGCTCAATTTTGGTCACACGGTTGGCCACGCCCTAGAAGCGGCGACCCATTATCAGAAATACCTTCACGGCGAAGCCGTGGGAATCGGCATGGCTCAAGCTGCGGCGATTTCAGCGCAGCAAGGCTTTTGTGATCAGCGCAGTCTCGAGCGAATTCGCAAGCTCATCAAGAAAGCGGGCTTGCCCTTGGAGATCCCACGTGAAGTGTCGATGCAAAACTTGATTCAAAGTATGGAAATGGACAAGAAATCAGCCGGCGGAAAGATCAAGTTCGTCATTTGCACAGGGATCGGCAAGACACGTTTTCATGCGCTGTCCCCCGGTGAGATTCTCACTGCGCTAGGTGCTTAAATACTTTTTCAGATCCGCGGAGACGCTCCGCATTGCTCATGGCAAAGAAAAGAAAAATTTTAGTTCTTAACGGCCCAAATCTGAATCTATTGGGTAAGCGACAGCCAGAAATCTACGGCCGGCTCACATTGGATCAGATTAACAAGAAAATCCGTTCTCTAGCAAAGGAGCTGGGGGTAGAAATCGATATTCGGCAGTCGAACAGCGAGGGAGACTTGGTGAATTGGATTCAAGAAGCGCCCAGGGAGTTTGGCGCAATCGTTATCAACCCGGCTGCGTATACCCATTCCAGTGTGGCCATCAGGGACGCTATAACGGCAGCTGGAATTCCCGCCGTCGAGGTGCATATTTCCAACATCTACAAACGAGAGGAATTTCGCAAACACTCCTACATCGCGGGCGCTGCGGTGGGACAGATTGCCGGATTCGGCGCGCAGAGTTACTTGCTTGGTCTCAGAGCCGCAGTAGAGCAGCTCTGACGACTCTGCTCATTCCAGAAATAACGAGCCTATGCTCAGGTTTTTTTGCCGCATTTCGTTGATCAATCTTTCCCTCTCTTTATCGAGTTCGATAGCTTGGTTTCGCAGATCGCTGAACTCTTTCTGTGCTTCGGTGTAGGGCAGGTTTTCGTACGTCGTTGGGGCCCGAGCGGGCGGGCGTTCCTCGGTTATGGTTGGGGGAAGGCTACTGAAAGGCGACGGCGTCAGTAATCTAACAGGCGCGGGTTCGCTGGGGTTGGAGGTCGCATCCCTAAAACGCGAGATAACATCCGCGCGGCTCGCCTTGATCTGTTCCTCGGTAGCCAATTGGCTTGGCTCCGGGCTTGTCGTTCCACGAAGCAACTGAGAATAACGATCCTGCACCTCCTTTAACTGACCGGTGACTTCCATGAGCTTCTGCTGATATTCCTTTTCCTCTTTGGCCCTCTCCTCCTCCGGAGTGAGCGGCCTTTCGGCTGCCTGC
>JAHKKJ010000339.1 GCA_020027655.1 Deltaproteobacteria bacterium
CGGTGCTGTGGCCGGAGCGGTTGTCGCCCCGCGTCTCGGTGGCCACCTTGCGCATTCCGAAGCAGAAATTCGATTCGCCGGCGCAGATCGCGTTCGCGCGACGCCTCTCCTACAACCCGTGGCACTGCATCGCCGAGCATCGCCCGCTCGGCAATCAAAGCCGGGCCCGGCGCCGCATGTATTACGAGTTGTCGAAGTTTCGGCACGACATGAACGATGTGCCGCACTATGAGCCGAACGGGGATGAAACGTTTGACTAGGCACGCTCGCACAAACCTCGGACAGCGGCCGGCGCCGCTCCTGGAAGAGATCCTCCGATAAAAGAGATTACCTTTGATCCATCCTACGGTTCGATAAACTCACCGTCCCGAGGAAGATCGAGGGACAGCCACCTAGATTAGAAGCTTCTTGCTGCAATCGGGAGGCATCTTTCCGGCCCTATCCGCAAGCCAACTCGAAGTTGACATAACTGCACGTTATCGAATATCGTACCTCAGATAAGGGAAAATATCCGGCTGCCTGGCGACTGATCAACATTGCCATAACGAATCAAAAACCCGCTGGGCCAATGTCACTTTCTCTTTCCGACTCAATCGGCAAAAGCTGAGAGCAGTGCGCCGGCGCGAGGGCCGCTATCTGCTACGCACCAATCTGTCGGGCCGAGAGCCGGCTCAACTCTGGCAGTTCTACATCCAATTGGTCGAGATCGAAGCAGCCTTCAAAAACTTAAAAGACGATCTTCAATTGCGTCCGATTTACCACCAGCTTCAACAGAGAATCGAAGCGCATATCTTTGTGGCGTTTATGGCCTACTGCTTGCACGTCACGCTGAGGGCGGCGCAGTTACGTCCTGTGGCCGGTAGGCTGACACCTCGCGCCGTGCTCGATAAGTTTGCCGCCATCCAAAACTCCAAAGAGCCAAGCTCTATCAGCAGCTACAGGCTCTCGGGGATTTTCGCCCGGGCATGATTTCGGTCAACTTTCGCAAATGCGGCAAGAACAATTGCGCTTGTCACTTTGGCCGGTCCGAACTTCACCGTCAGGGTCGCATCGTACGAGCCGTCCTCTAGCCGGTCACCCAGTTTCGCCCCCGGCATGCAGTCAACCACGGCGCGCGGGTCCGACAGCACGTCCCACACGATCCGCGGCGCCGCTGGCACCTCTACACGCTCGCTGATTTCAATCACTATGTGGACGGGGGAAAAACGCGCCCCGGCTCGCCATAGTCCCCCTTTTTTCCATGGCTATCGCGGAAGTCCTCAGTTTAGTAGTGATAGGAACTCGTTTTTGCGGAGTTCCTCGCAGTCGACTCATATTCGCTGTCTGCTTCCCAGCGGAAGCCTTGCCTTCTTTATGTTACTTACTGTATTTTCTGCTGCGATGAGTTGCAATCTAGATTTGTAGACGCGTGCAAGATGGAAGCAGCCGAGTCGGTGGAGGAGATCGAATGAAAAGCGGAGCATCGTCACGTATTTTAATCTTCATCGCTATGATTACGCTTGTCTTTGCCGGATGTGGGAAGCAGTCGCCTGCGCCCGGCACAGTCCTGGATGAAGCGATGACAGCAGGCCGCAAAGCCGACAGTTTTCCGGCGGCGGACGAAGACTACTTCAAAGACATGGATGGCGGCATACAACTCACGACCAACGAGGTCAAAGGTCGCAATAACTGGATTGTTTGGACCGGCGGCAACGACCGGTTCTGGGATCATCTCGTAAATAAGAGCTTCGGCGCGGTAGATTTTTTGAAAATTATCTCGTCGCATACGAGTATTAAGCATCTAAGCCGCGACACGCGCTGGAAATACCTCGGCCTGGTCAATGAGCCCTGCTTTGAAAAAGCCCAGGGACCGCGCCCTGATCGTTTTGGTCTGTGGCTCGACATTCGCAGTAAGGATTGTCCGCCCGATCCCTTTGAGAACGAGCAGAAGTATGCCGGCGTGAAAATCGGCGCGCGCGGCAAAAATATGCCGGTGGGATCTTACTACGGTTATGCGACGGGCGTCGTCGGCTTGCGTCTGTTTCCCAACCCGGATTTCGATGAGGCGGCAGCGAAGAAATGGGACCCGGAGAGATTTTACACCGATCCGAGCTACTACAACGATAAGAACCTGATCCGTCCCTATCGCGTCGGTATGAGCTGCGGTTTTTGCCATGTGGGCCCGAGTCCGGTGAAACCGCCCGAAAACCCGGAAAATCCCAAATGGGAAAACCTGAACTCCAACCCGGGCGCGCAATATTTCTGGGTGGACCGGATCCTCTTTTGGGAAAAGGACGAGGCGAATTTCGTTTACCAACTGCTGCACACGTCTTTGCCCGGCACGTTGGATACTTCGTTTATTTCCACTGACTACATCAATAATCCGCGGACTATGAACGCGGTCTACAGCGTCGGCCCGCGGCTCGGACCTGCCTTGCGCTGGGGTCAGGAGAAACTCGCCGGTGGAAATTTAAAGAACAAGCAGTTCCAAGATTTTCCGCAGACCGCCGCGCTCTCGCAGTTCTACAAAGCACCGGATACCGTGTGGACGCCGCGCGTGCTCAAAGACGGATCGGATTCGGTGGGAATCCTTGGCGCGCTGAATCGCGTTTTTATTAATATCGGACTGTTTAGCGAGGAGTGGCTGCTGCATTTCAATGTGCTGCTTGGCGGCAAAAGCATTACGCCCATCAGAATCGAGGACGCCGAGAAAAACTCCAGCTACTGGAACGCCACCGTGGCTCAGACGCCGGATGTGGCGCTGTTTTTTTTGAAATCGGCGAAGCCTGATCTCCTCAAGGATGCCCCGGGAGGCAGCCAATATCTGACTCAAGACAAGGCCAGGTTGCACCGGGGCAAGGTTGCTTTTGCCGAGCGGTGCGGACGTTGCCATTCGAGCAAGATTCCCGAGGCGCCGGCCAACGTCGATGAAAGGAACTGGGAACAGTACTGGGCCTGGACCAAGACTGACGATTTTAAGAAAAAGATGACGGAGATGGTGCTGGCCGACGACTTCCTCACGGACAATTATCTCTCCACGGAGCGACGCATCCCGGTGACCTTGCTGCAGACCAATGCCTGCAGCCCGCTGGCGACCAACGCCATTGCGGGGAATATCTGGGATAACTTCTCATCGCAGACCTATCAGACCTTGCCGTCTGTGGGAAAAATGACGCTGCATAACCCCATCGATGGCACAACTTTTGAGTACGAGTTGCCCGGCGGCGGTCGTGGCTTCACCCGCCCCCCGTCATTAATCAGTCTTTGGTCCTCGGCGCCCTTTCTTCTCAATAATTCGGTTGGAAAATTCAGATGGGAGGCTTCTGTCGAAGCGCGGATGGATTCCTTCAACGACGCCATCGAAAAAATGCTTTGGCCGGAGAAGCGAGAAAAGGATCCGATCCTTGGCGATAAAGTTCCGGGCTTCATCTATCGAACGACCGCTACCAGCTATATTAAAGTTGCCCCAGGTTTTTTGCCTCCCGGTTTAGAGAAGTTGCTCAGCTGGGGAGATTGGCTTCAGCGATTTTTTCCGTGGCTTTTTAGCGAAGGCATCATCATGATTGGTCCGATCCCCAAAGGGACGCCGGTGACCCTGTTGACCAACATCGATCTCGAGTCGAATAGGGCGGATCTGGTTAAAGTCTTGCTCAAGATGAAAGCGGATTTAAAGCAAGTCGAGGGTGCCAGCGACGAAGAAGCGGCCAAGGTCTTCAAAAATCTCGTGCCCGATCTGCTCAAGGTGAGCAAGTGTCCGGACTACGTCGTGAATAAAGGTCACTATTTTGGCACGAGCTTTTTCAAAGAGGAGCCCGCTCTGAGCGACGATGACAAGTGGGCGCTGATCGAGTACCTGAAAATCTTCTAGCTCGGTTTATTTACGCGCCCGAGGAGCGAGCCGCTGCGGTTGCGGGCAATGGGCCTTTACCTTGAGGATGCCTGCAAAACCTCGGTGGTGGGCACGGCAAGGAAGAAACGCAGACTTATGGCCAAGCACCTTACAAGTCAGCGCAGCTTTACGTTTCTGTGCCCGCGCCCTTCGAGGCTCACTCCTCGGGCTACAACTCAAAAACAATGAGCGTGGAAAGCTCCGGGCCGCCCCAATATGAGTATATCGTCGTCGGTTCGGGGGCCGGCGGCGGCACAGTGGCGGCGAGACTCGCTGAAGCGGGACGCAAGGTTCTTCTCCTTGAGGCCGGCGGCGATCCGCTTCAAATAGCGGAAACACGATTGCCCGGCGACTACCAAGTTCCTGCCTTTCACCCCTTCGCGTCTGAAAACGCGGCGATGAAGTGGGATTTCTTCGTACGGCATTACGCCGACAACGAACAACAAAAGCGCGACGTCAAGTTCGACTGCGACCGCGATGGCGTTCTTTATCCGAGGGCTGGAACCTTGGGCGGTTGTACCGCGCATAATGCCCTGATCCTCATCTATCCTCATAACGACGACTGGGAACATATCGCGCAACTTACCGACGACCCATCCTGGCAGCCGGCCCACATGCGCAAGTATTTCGAGCGCATGGAAGATTGCCGGCATCGACCCATCTATCGCTGGCTGCAGAATCTTTTTGGCTTGAATCTGACGGGTCATGGTTTTGCCGGTTGGTTGACCACGGAGCGGCCATTTTGCATGGAAGCTTTGCGGGATGATGATCTCATGGACGTGATCAAAGGATCGGCCAAAAAAGCGATTCGAGACGAGCAGCATCCGCTCAAGCGATTGCTGTGGATCATTCAATCGCAGGCCGATCCTAATGATTGGCGGCTCGTGCAGGCGAATTCCTACGGCGTACGCTATGCACCTGTCAGCACTCGCGGCGGCGTGCGCATCGGTAGCCGCGAGCGGGTTCTGGAGGTTGCCAAGCGACATCCCGATAAATTTCGGCTTGAACTCAACGCATTGGTCACGCGGATCCTTTTTAACGACGACAACCGCGCCATCGGGGTGGCGTATTTGAAGGGCGAGCGCCTTTACCGCGCTTACGCCAATCATAGTACGGATGCCGGTGAACCGCGTGAAGCTTTTGGCTCGCGCGAGGTGATTCTGTGCGGCGGTGCTTTCAACACCCCGCAACTCCTCATGCTGTCCGGA
>JAHKKJ010000340.1 GCA_020027655.1 Deltaproteobacteria bacterium
TGGTATAAGCAAGTGCGCGAGCGCCTCGATGCCGTCATCGGCGAAATCAAACCAGGCAAGACGACGGCCGACGCTGCGAAGCACTTTCCACCGGCGACCAAATGGGGATACAAGAGCGAAGTCGAGATCCTCGCCAGCGAGATCGGCCACGGCATTGGTCTCGGCACGAGCACGGGCTACGACATGCCGATCATCAACCGTTTGTGGTCTTTCGATCATCCGCAGGTTTTCGAAGAAGGCATGACGATCGCGGTGGAGTCCCGGGAGGGTGAAACGCGGGTCGGCGGCGCGAGATTGGAAAATATGCTTGTGGTTACGAAGAACGGCGCCGAGATCATGGACTATTTCCCGCGCGACGAGATCCTGGTGGCGCCGCGGTGATAAGACGACGCTTATTTTTATCACGGTGAATCCCCAAATGTGCTGGGGCCTCGCAGAGTTTGGATAAATCATTGACAGGGAACCCCCGGTCCCTTATTTTGAAAACGTGGGCTTGATTGTCAAAAAGTTGAGGGTCGCTGGGGATAAAGGGGAACGGCGGCTTGAGGTTCTGTTTGACACTGGGGCAAGTGCCTCGTTTATTCGGCAGGAGGCTGTCGAAAGAATAGCCACCACACTAAAGTTGCCTTCGCCCGAGGCCTACACTTTAGGAGATGGGGTGGGCAAGCTCAGAGTCCGTGAAACGGCAGTCCTTTATGTCTATATTGATGGGGTCAGAATATCGGACAACTTCATCGTCGCACCGAGGCTTTCGGACTCGGTGATCATTGGCGCAAATACTCTTCAGAAGTGGCGTGTCAAGCTCGATTTGGAAAACGAGGAGATAATTATCAATAAAAGAATGGCACGAATGCTTCTTGCCTAACAGCTACTTAATATTCCTATTGTATCGATTTAGAAGAGAGCTCACCGCGGATCCGCCAAGGGACGAATCAGCCACAGTTTTAAAGGCTGAGGCACTGAGGGCGCCGAGTAAAGAGTTCTTGATCAAGAAATACTCCGATCTCTGTGAACTGTTATACATCAAAGTTTTCGCTGCTTGCGCAAATTTTCAGGTGGCCCGTAGCTATCCAAAACGGGGATTTGCTCGCGCCAAGACGCCAAGAACGCCAAGTTCGGAAGTTTAATTCTTTGCGCCCTTTGCGCCTTTGCGGGAGATATTCCGAGTTTTGGTTGCGGCTCCGCCGCTCTAGGCCTCGGTGGTGAAATATTGCTTTGGTTGCGGCTCTGCCGCTCTAGGGAGTGTGTCTTGAACAAAGCAGCTGTTTTTCTTCTCGCGGGTCTTTTCTTTTTGGTTGGGGAAAGCGGGGGCGCCGAGCGAGCTGCCTGGCAATCAGACTGGGAGAAAACGGTGCAAGCGGCGAAGCAGGAAGGGAAGATTTTTATCTATGCCGCCCTGGGTCCGTATCATGCGGATATCTTTTCAGAGTTTCAGAAAGATTATCCGGACATCAAGGCTTCGATCCTTCATGGCAATAGCAGCCGGATTTCTCCTCGGCTTCTTTCCGAGCGCCGGGCGGGTAAATATCTCGCGGACGTCTACCTCGGCGGCCCCACATCCCTGTACAGCTTTTATAAGAACAATCTTTTTGATCCCCTGGCCCCACTTTTGGTCCTCCCGGAAGTTGTCGACAGCTCGCCGTGGTGGGAAGGGAAGCACCTTTATATTGACCCCGAACGCCAGTATATCTTTATCAATGAAGGGAGCGTTTCGGGCTTCACCATAAGCTACAACACCCAGGTGGCAAAGGCCGGGGATTTTAGATCCTATTGGGACCTGTTCAATCCGAAATGGAAAGGCAAAATAGTCTCTCTTGATGCGCGCGAGCCGGGATTTGGCGCGAGTGAATTGCGCTACGTTTTTTATCATCCCGAACTGGGTCCAGAGTTTATCAAGCGGCTCTTTACAGAGATGAATGTCGTTCTCAGTCGTGAGCAGCAGCAAGCCATCAATTGGGTTGCGACCGGCAAAGTTGCCCTGTGTGTGTTTTGTCGAGACGAATTTGCCGATAAAGCAAAGGCCCAGGGACTTCCGGTCGATAGCATCAATCCCAATGACGTCAAAGAGATGCCGCGCCTCAGGGGGAGCGCTAGCGCCATTACCTTTGTTAATAAGGCGCCGAATCCCAACGCGGCCAAGGTCTTTATCAATTGGTTTCTCTCACGCCGGGGTCAGATCGTTTATCAGGACAGCCACGGAGACCGCGACTCGCTCCGCATCGACATTCCCAAGGATAAGGTTCCCGAGGCGGTGCGGCGCCGAGCTGGGAGAAGGTATTTTTTCGTCGAAGATCCCGAGTTTATGGACGTGAAGCCGGCGGTAAAAATTATCGACGATGCTATGGCCGCAAAGGCCAAGGCTCAATAGGAAGGGCGGATATTGAACTATGAGCGCAGTCTCTCTTACCATTGGTTTAGGCTCAACGCCGTACACCCAAGCGCTGTTTGACGGATCGGTCCGACCGGCAAACATTGAGCTTCACCTCGAGTCACGCTTCGGCGAAGGTCTCGATAACGTCGGTGCGCGCCACCGCATGATCGTTGCCGGTAAGCTCGATGGCGGCGAGCTTTCAATTTCCTCGTTTATCTTGGCCCGGCTGAGAGGCGTGCCGCTGAGGGCGTTGCCGGTTTTTCTTTCGCGTCGGTTTCGTTTGCGCTGTATGTACTGTCGCGTGGAATCATCCTTGCGCGATCCTTCGGAGCTGGCCGGCAAGAAGGTCACCGTGCACAGGTACAACGCGACGACACCGGTTTGGCTGAAGGGCATCTTGCAAAACGAGTTTGGAGTGAAACCCACCGATATCGAGTGGCATGTGGCGGAACCTGACATTGCCGAGGAGGCTCTGCGCCCTCCGCCTCCCGAAATTCGCGTGCGCTTCATTCCTCCTCCGCGCACCCGCGAACATGCGATCGAACTGGTCGAGCAGGGAGAAATCGAAGCCGCTCTCGAACCCTATCCTCTGCACTCCAATCCGAAGATGCGCTATCTCATGGAGGATTTTCGCCGGGCGGAAAAAGAATTCTTTCGTCGCACCGGCGCCTATACGATCAACCATCTGTTTGCGCTTCGCGAAGAAACCGCAAAGGCCCATCCCGAGATAGTCCCGAGCCTGCTTATTGCTCTTCGCGAAGCGAACTCGGTAGCGGACCGATACCGCGATGAGAAACAGAAAAGCGAGGCGGCCTGGGAGAGGGAGGTCATGGGAGAGGAGTTTTCCTATAGCTTGAAAGCGGGCTGCGCCCGCAGATCGCTGGATACGCTGATGGACTATCAGATCCAGCAGGGCATTCTGGAGCGCAAGCCGGAATTGGAGGACCTGTTTTTTCCTGAGATTTTTCACTTTTAGAAAGACTAGCCAAGCATATTTGAAATTGGTGTTGTTCTTGAATTACCGAACGGGAAAAAGATGACTCGCGCAAAGACGCAAAGCACGCCAAGGTCCGGAGAAACAAGAAGATACTTTTCTTGCGCCTTGGCGCGATAAATTTTCTTGCTTGAAGCTTCGTCATGCCTTTCAGTATCCTAAAAAATGTTACGGTCGTCGAATGTTCGACGTTTGTCACCGGTCCCTACGCCGCCTCCTTGCTAGCCGATCTCGGCGCGCGCGTGATCAAGATCGAATCGCCGCCGGACGGCGACCCTTATCGCTATTTTGCGCCGGATCCTTACTTTAGCTTTAACTTTGCGCACCTGAATCGAAACAAAGAGAGTCTTGCGCTGGATGTCAAATCCGTCAAGGGAAAAGAGATCTGTCTCAAGTTGCTTAAACGGGCGGACGTGTTCGTGGAAAATTTCCGTCCCGGCACGGCAGAACGCTTGGGGCTGGGTTATGACGCTTTGCGGGCGCTCAATCCGCGCTTGGTATATTGCTCCATCTCTGCTTTCGGCCAGAGCGGACCGTACGCGAACAAGCCAGGGTTTGACACGTTGGGCCAGGCAATGAGCGGCTTGTTGAGCTTATTGACGGATCCGGATGAGCCGAAGGTGATGGGAATGGCGGTGTCGGATTATGTCACCGGCCTGTCCGCCGGATATGGGATTCTTGGCGCTTTGTTGGGGCGGGAGACGTCCGGCGATGGATGCAGAGTGGAGACCTCGCTGCTCCAGGCAACGCTATCCTTTATTGGCGAGACCGCAGCGGGTTACATGAGGACCGGTTTGGTTCCCAACCGAATGGCCAGGGTGAAAAACGCCCACGCATTTGCGTTCATATGCAAGGACAAGCTGCCGATAGCGATTCATTGCTCGGTGCCGGAAAAGTTTTGGCTCGCATTGCTCAAGGCCGCCGACCGTAGGGATCTCGCGGAAGACCCAAGATTTAGAACGCGGGACGCCCGCAGGCAAAATTACGAAGCGCTGGAATCAACCCTGGCGCCGGTGTTTTTGACGAGAAGCCGGGCGGAGTGGCTGCAGCGGCTGGAAGCCGACGACGTTCCAGTCGTTCCTCTGTATAACGTGGGCGAAGTACTGATGGATCCCCAGGTGCGCCATCTTGATCTGGTCGAGGAGTTGGCTCATCCACAGGCGGGTAAGTTGCAATTTGTCGGTGGTCCTGTACGTTACGATGGATTAACAAAAGAACAATCAACGCCGCCGCCGCTGCTCGGCGAACACTCGGCCGCTATTTTGAAAGAGCTGGGATATGATCAAACCGATGTTGATGGTTTTGTTGCTCAGGGAATCACAAGAGTTGCTCAGAGTTAGGGGATTTTAGAGAGATCGGATTGTTGCTCGGATCCGCAATCGAAAATCCAAAATCTAAAATCCAAAATAGTTTGAGGGGAAGAGAGTATGATCTACGACGTTGAGATCAATTCAGCGGCGCACTATCCGGCTGCGGACGTGCCGGGTCTGATTGAGTTGGCCGAACAGGTTGGTTTCGGAGCTTTTTGGAAAGGGGAGTCGAACAGCACCGATCCCATTGTGATGCTATCCGCGGTGGCGAGCCGGACTAAGAAAATCAAATTGGGAACAGCCATCTATCACATCTATGGTCGTAGCCCGGTGACTTTGGGAATCCAAGCGGCGACGCTACAGGATCTCTCGGGTGGGCGTTTGCTACTCGGTCTGGGCG
>JAHKKJ010000341.1 GCA_020027655.1 Deltaproteobacteria bacterium
GAGGATTTTAAGATTGAAGAGTAGTTTCATCGGGTCTTCAGCCGTCTTTAGACGGAAAGGAACCCACCGCCTTTAAGGCGGTGGTCTTCAGTTTCTTTGCGGCCCCTTCGACGTTGCTCAGGACATGCTTTGCGCCTTTGCGCGAGATATTCCGAGTTTTGGTCGCGGCTTTGCCGCGCTGTGTCTGTGGTGAATACTCCTTCACAGTAAATCCCGAAGAACCATTAAACCCATCGCCCCGGTCAACCGGCGGCCGCCATCTTCTTTCGCCATTCGGCTTGCTTGTGCACGGTTGTCGTGACCTCGAACTTGCTATCGAAAGCATGCTCGGTCGGGTTGATGGGCACCCGCCAACGCAGTTTGCTGTAGAAGTTTAGCCGCAAGAAATTCTCATCCTCGGGCGGGATGCTGATGACGCTGTGGGCGATACCCAGCGGGATGATGGTAATCTCTCCCGGCGAGACCTCCACGTTCTCGAACTCGGACATGTCGAGCGCATCGCCGCGAAACTGGATTCGGACCTCCTCGCTTCGCAGTGCCCGATGAAACGCGAACTGCTCGTCCTGCATGTTGTATGTACGGATCCTCATGCTGGCCGATTCCATCAGCGGCTGGGTACCGGAGTCTTCGCGGCCTTTACCTACGATTGCTGTAAAATGATCGAAAGCTCGAAGCTTGCGGATCGCGCTTCCTGGACGGCCTCGCCCGAGCGCGGCAACGCCGACCAGCGAGTCATAATCGCGTTCCACGACGGTGGAATCATCGGCGCCGTCGTCCCAGAAGTGCATCTTCTCGATGACCTGACCCTTGGAAGCTGACTCAATTCCCTGCGGAGCCGTCCAATCGGGGCCACCAATACGTTTGACTTCGAAGCTGGTGTGGCTCGTGTACTGGTCTTCACCCATGAGGTAATCAACCGCCTCATGGCTCAGGCAGAAGTAACGCAAGCTGTCATCACGCCCAATGGAGCGGTGAGAGATACCCCCCGGAACCAGCATCACCTCGCCTGGTGCCATCTCGTAGACGCCAAACTCGGTCTCCACCGTGGTGTTGCCGCAGAACTGGAAGTAGATCATGTCGCAGTCGACATAACGGTGAAAGCTCTCCTGGACTCCTACCACGTTTTCCACGCCGATCCGGTGGTTTTCGTTCTCGAGGATCACCAGCGACTGGTTGGGAATACTGAGCATGTCAAAGGGCCGGAACCGCGGCGTGTAATGCGTGCTTTTGGCCGTTCCCATCAAGCCGGCCTTTTTGCGCTCTGCCCACGCCGCCAACCCAGGTCTGGGGAAATCCTTCCACGTTGTCATGAACTCGCCAATCTGTTTCTGCTTATAAACCTTCTCTTCTGCGGCTTTGGTTTCAATTCTTTTGAACATTAGGCCTCCTCGTGGTGGATCTGATGCTCTCTTTCAGTGGCATGGTCCAGGGTTGAATCGAATAAATGTAGCGGTGAAAACAGCCGGAAACTATAAGACGCTCCGCTGGTTGTCAAGGCTCAGTAAGGTGGAGCGATGTTTGACAACAACTTTCCGCCGAATACTATCAGTTCACAATGGAAACGAGCAGGCGTCATAAGCTCCAATGTTCGTCTCCGTCGCTCCGGCGTCTTTTCGACTTTCCCAAGGGCGTCAAATCAATTCACGAGAGGTGAACCATGTCCTCCAGGTTAAAAATAAATTTGGGCCTTATTCAGCTTGCATTTGGCGTTCTCCTCCTTGGCGACTCTTTCTGGAGCGCCGGCGCGGCGGCCGACTGGAAGAGTGAATGGGAAAAAACCGTAGCGGCCGCAAAAAAAAGAGGGACAAGTCGTCCTTTTAATGAGACGTTACGAAGGGGTTTTTGCTGAATTCAGGAAGGAGTATCCCGAAATCAGAGTCGTCACGATCACAGGGCGCGGATCGGACCTCGGCAACCGAATCGTCGCCGAAAGGAGGGCGGGGAAGTATCTGGTGGACATCTATGTTGGCGGTCCCTACACGGTTGCTTCTAGCCTCATGCCCGCCAAGGCGGTCGATCCCATCTCGGATGTCCTCTTTCTTCCGGAAGTTGTCGATGAGTCCAAATGGATCACCGGGAAGCATCGCTACACCGATCTCGCATTGCGGATCAAGGTGAGCATCATAACTCCGGCAGAGTGGACATTCCGAAAGATGATGTTGATACGGACCATAAACTGGTTGAGGGCAAGAAATACTGGGACCAGAACCAAGCTGAGTGGTCCGACGTAAAGCCGATTGTCCAACTGGGTAAAGAGATAATGAGGAGCAGAAACTAAGCGAACAATTCGAAGTATTACGACGATTCGACGACGAGGCCAGGGAACAAATAAGGAATAACGCTCATCCAGGCGGCAGGACGTCGAACACCCGGGCCTCTCATTGAGGTACATTGCGTCTGATACCACCTTGGGCCGATATCCTTTTCAGTCGACGACGGTGATCCAACCTCCCTGGGTCCCAAAAATGTTCTGGTAGGATCATGCTGCGGTGACGGGCTTCGAGCCCGATCCAGATCCAGATCCAGATCGGGAGGCTAGGCATACCCCTATTGACCCTGCCTCAGAAAAAAAGTAAAAGACGCCCCACTCGGTGTGTCCCAAGCAACATGGGATAAATACAACTTTGGAGGGGATGCTATGAGACCGATTACAATCAGATTATTCTGTAGCATAGTCGTAGCCGTTTCGCTCGCGGGTTGCGGAGTCCGGATGGGCGACGATTCGGCCAGAACACCCGTGACCGGTTCGGCCGGAGGCGCGACGGCGCAAAATGCCAATGCGAAACTTGAACATTGCGATCAATCGCTGGGCACTTTGGCTGTGGTCGAAGACCAGACAGCGCCCTGGTACTATCGGCTCACCCGGGAGTACAAGCTGACCTCGACGGTTCCGCTTATTCGCTTACTGGTCCAGCAATCTAACTGCTTCGTAGTCGTCGAGCGCGGGCGAGCATTCGGCCAGATGCAAACGGAGCGTGCCCTGAATCAGGCAGGTGAATTGCGCCAGGGAAGTAACTTTGGGCAAGGACAGATCGTTGCCGCGGACTATTCGCTTAATCCAATGATCACGTTCAGCCAAAAGGACACTCGCGGTGTTGGGAGCGTACTGGGCGGCATTCCCTACGCCGGCGCATTCGGAGCGCTGGCGGCAAGCCTCAGGACAAGCGAAGCCTCGACGACGCTCACGCTAGTCGATAACCGGTCGGGCGTGCAATTGGCTGCGGCCGAAGGGGCCGCGTCGAATACCGACTTCGCCGCGTGGAGCGGCTTTTTCGGATCGGGCGGTGGGGGAAGCCTCGGGGGATATACCAATACACCGGAGGGCAAAGTGCTGGCTGGCGCGTTTGCGGACGCATACAACCGGCTTGTCGGTGCCGTGAGAAACTACAAGGCCCAGGAGGTTAAGGGTGGACTAGGGAGCGGTGGGGCGTTGGGAGTACAGGGGGGTACGACTCCCGCATCGCAAGCCCTTGAAAGCCCGGCACCGGCACCAGCAACTAAACCCGTCGCAAAGCCTGCGCCTAAACCGGCGCTGCAAGCTGCGCCTAAAAAGTAGATTGGCAACTTGATTGTGGGTTTATGAATCGGAGCCCGGCTGGGGAATTATCCCAGCCGGGCTTTCGTACGTAGCGAATTCTTGCTAGTCCAGCTGGCACCACTCCGTAAATTCTTCCAGTCCTAACTGATCCAGTGTGTTCTTGAACGGACGACCTGTTCGCGCGTGACGGCCTGAGAGGCGGTGGTATTCGAAAATAAGATCGGGTAGCCACTTGGTGATGGTGAAGCCTTTGTATTTGCCGTCCGGGATGGGCTCTAGAAATCTCGGGCCGACGTCTTGCCGTCAAAGTCGGCGATCAGCCGAATTGCGCGCCGGGTTCGCGCTACTCATTTAACGTGCATTGTCGAGCATCTAATTTGGTACTGCTAAATTAGTGGGCACAGTAAGGGGAAAGTTTTATGTCACTGAATCCGTCTGAAGACATCCGATCGGTCACCGACCTGAAGCGAAAGACCAGAGAGATTCTGAACCACGTTCATTGCACGAAGAGACCCATGGTGTTGACCGTAAACGGCAAAGCCGATGCGGTTTTGATGGACACCAAAACCTATGAAAAACACTTGAGAGCGAGCAATATGGCGCGGTTTCTGGTTCAGGCGGAGGAGGACATAGCGGCCGGACGAACGCGGTCCATACGCTCTTTTCTAAAAGCATTCAAACATGCCCGAAAAATTTTGCGTTAGCATCACGCGCTTTTCTCTCCTTCCTACTCAGAAAAATTTCAACTATCTTTGATAAGATTCAATTCTTGCCTTTGAAATGTTCAACAGAGCGACTTTAAGAAAATTTATCGCGCCAAGCATGTCCTGAGCACAGTCGAAGGGACGCCAAGCACGCAAAGTAAGACATTTATTTATTTTCTCCGAACCTTGGCGCCTTTGCGTCTTTGCGCGAGTCACAGTTTTTTCCGATTGCTTTGTTCGGCTGTGCTTGATGTGCTTGACTAGATTTTCGCTTGACTTCGGTGAACCCCTCGTGGTACGCGCCTAAGCGGTATTAAGACTGTTCAGCTGTTGTCCCGCCCCTGAGACCTTGGCTTCTTGACTACCGTAAAGGAGGAAAGGCCATGCGTAAGGGAATTTTCGCCGTCATACCCGTTTTAATCCTGCTATTGGCTCCCAACTGGGGTGAGCTGATGGCCGCTGCCTCAAAGCCCACGCCGATCCTCTCCGGGCCGCTGGCCAAGCTGGATATCAAGGACGCTGCGATCGAAACCGCTCGGGGGAAACCCAGGGGTAAGCTAACCGTCGCCCAGCACTTCGCCTTGGACCCTGGCTGGCTCGATCCGTTGGAGCACATATACGCCCTGACACAGCAGACGTACGATTACCTGGTTCACGACGCCCTGATCAAGCCGATGCCGCAGGGAGAGGCCACCTACAGCCTGGCTGAGCACGCCGAGCTGACGGCTGATTTTAGAAAGGCGGCGTTCCGGCTACGCCCCGGGCTCAAGTTCCACGACGGCCAGCCGCTCACCACGGCCGACGTCAAGTGGACCTATGAAAACTACAAGG
>JAHKKJ010000342.1 GCA_020027655.1 Deltaproteobacteria bacterium
CCCAAATGAAAGGAAGCCGGTTATGACGAATCAAAGTTGCTCAAATCGGACTCGTCACGCTCCTCACTACGTCGTTGCCATCGTCGCGTTGGTTCTTGCCTTTGCAATACTGCCCGGAGCAGTTTTTGGCCAGGCGGCGACCAGCGCGTCTGGAGTGAAGATTGGGATCATTGGATCCGGCAATTTAGGTGGCATGTTGGGAACACTGTGGGTAAAAAGCGGCCATCCGGTGCTGTTCTCTTCCCGGCATCCCGAGGGGCTCAAAAAATTAGTCGACGGTCTCGGACCCTTGGCGCGCGCCGGTACGGTGCGTGAATCCCTAGCGTTCGGCGACGTTATCTTCCTCGCCGTCCCCTATGCTGCCTATCCGCAGATCGGCAAGGATTATGCGCAGGAGTTCAAAGGCAAGATTGTAATCGATGCCGGCAACGCGGTTCCGGCGCGCGATGGTGAGATCGCAAAGGAAGCGCGTGAGAATGGAATCGGCGCCACGTCAGCGAAGTACTTGGCAGGGGCGCGCATCGTCCGCGCGTTCAACACACTCAACTATCGGCGGCTTGCCAGCGCATCCAATCGCCCGGAAGGCCGCCTTGGCATCCCCATGGCAGGTGATGACAAGGATGCCTTGGCGATAGCGTCGAGCTTAGTGCGAGACGCCGGCTTCGATCCGGTGATTATCGGCTCGCTCGAACGCGCAAAAGACTTTGCCCAAGGCGCGCCTTTGTACGGACAAGAGATCACCGCCTCGGAGATGCAGCAGCGCGCGAAATCGCTCCGGTGAGGCAGTATTTGATGAACGCTGCCGGCGCGCCGCGGATTAATTATAGGGGTGTTCAGACTTTCCTTCATAGTCCCGGGTGCGCTACGGGCGACGATTCTCTTGTATGGCCCCGCAGCTTTGCGCCTTTTCGTGAAGAAACTCTGGGGCAATATCCGCGCCACTTTCCCACACCAGCGTGTGAAACTCAGGATGAATTGAGAACTTTCGAAATTGACTTGGATCTAATAGTGGTTCAAACACGGGTCCATAAAGTTCAGGCTTGAGATCAATTTCTCCTTGGGCGCCGTCATCAAACCGCACCCAAACAATAAAGTCCTTAATGTACTTCGCATCAACAAGTTCATAGTTCATATCTACTCCAACGGTGGTATTTTGTTCATCGGCTTCCGTTCACTTGCAAGCCGCCAATCCTCTCTTTCCGCTTTTTCTCCGCAAGCGATTCGGATTTTGTCAGAGGGAGTGGTGGTGGCTTCATAGAAGGACGGGCGGCAGCATGTGTCTGTTGTGTGCATCCCAATCGCGCTTGCGGTGGATGAATTATGTAGCAGCTACCTGCGGTTCAGCTTTGGGGTAGTTCAACGCGTCGATTTCGAACTTTCTTAGTTCCGGCATGACCTGATCGGTAAAGAGCCGAAGCGAGTTCATCACCTGGTGGTGCTCGAGTGCGCCAAAAGCAAATTCACCCAAGAAGGTATCGGCACCGGCCTTCGAAGCGATCTCTTGGATCTGCCGGGTCACAGTCTCAGGCGATCCGCAGATAAACGAGCCGTCTGTAATTGAATGGTCGATGTCGAGAAGTTCTTTCTTACGCTCCCCATCGAGCATCGTCGTGAGATTCTCATGCCCGTAACCGCCGTAGGCTCTGGCGCCGCCGCGTCGCTGCCAAAAATAGATCCAGTGATCTTTGGCTTCATCGCGGGCCTGTTTGTCGCTCGCGGCGACATAGATTTCTCGCATCAGTCCGATATGGGGCTTTCTGCCTGCCGGCTGGGCTCGTTGGTAAGCATCCCGATACTGGTCGAACGCGGCTCGAATCACTTTCATCCTTGGCGGCACCCACTGGATCGTACTTACGCCTATGGAGGCGGCCTCCTCGAGGGATTCCCGGCTTCGCGTCGGCATCCAGAGGGGAGGATGCGGTTGCTGCACCAGAGGAATGCCCAATTCGACGTTCTTGCATTTAAAGTACTCGCCCTCGTAACTGTAGGATGGGTTGTCCCAAATGCCCTTGATCATTCGCAACGCCTCCCAGGCCATTTTTCGTTTCTCATCCCAAGGCACGCCATAAGCGGCGAAGGTGAAAGGCCCTACTCCGGCACCGAACCCGCACTCCAAACGCCCTTGAGTCAGGTTATCGAGCAGGGCCACTTCTTCAGCGACACGGATGGGGTTCCACAATGGCAGGACGTAAACGAGAGGGCCTAACCGGATTTTTTTTGTTCGCTGAGACGCGGCACCGAGAAACGTGCCGGGACTCGGGCACTCGGAGAAGCCCAGGTCAAAGTGATGTTCCGCGACAAAGTAAAAGTCCATGCCGGCTTGATCGACAAACTCAACGATCTCGAGGTGGTTTGCGTACATGTCCGCATAGGAACGTTCCGGTTTGTCGTTCTTTTGCATGTGGTCAAAGATTCCGAGCTTCATTGTAAATATTCCTTATTTTATTGGCGAGACTTCTTTCTGAATTTTTATAGGCACGTTGACCACTAGGCTTCCGCGCCTTTTCATACTTGCTCTTTGCTTAATCAGCGGTCTCCGGTAAACCACGTAAGCAATACCTCTGTCAAGGTTGCCGTCATGCCGCCCAAACCCCGCAAAAGCGGGGCGAGCCGGAATCCAGGTTATTGTAGGGGCGGGTTTGAAACCCGCGCCTACCAGATTACCTTTTGCGGTAATGACGAAAGGGAGACGCCGACTGATTCCGTGAACTTCTGAGAAAGGACACTAAGAAATCAGCGAGATGACGGATCTCCAAGAAAGCCCGAACTGCTTCCTGTTGACGAGTGGGAAAGAAATCAAGTAGTCAAGTCTTACTAGCTGAAATTGGGCAAGTTGGTATTCCCAGGAGGGTAGTCATATGGGAGTTGAGCCGGGCGCACAGTTGTTCGATTGGCAGGAGCCGAAACGCGGCGAGAAGGCCGGCTTCGGTAAGTGGAAAAATCCTAAATCCCCCTACGATCTCTTCATAGAAGCTCAAGGGATCCCGATACACCGAGACATCGGCGTGCACAAGGTCCAAGACCTGCCGCTCAAGGCGTGGAAACGATTGGGTGGCCGGGGCACCGGCATTCAACTTTTAGGCACGGAAGGTCTATGGGGGATGTATGTTGTCGAGGTGCCGGGGGCAGGAGCATTGAATGCCGAGCGACATCTTTATGAGGAGATTTACTATGTCGTGGAGGGGCGCGGCACCACGGAAGTGTGGCAGGAAGGCAACCCCAAGAAAGTGACCTTCGAATGGAGTCGAGGGTCGCTCTTCGCTATTCCGCTTAATGCCTGGCATCAGGTGGTCAACGCCACCGCTTCTCCCGCGCTGCTGCTTGCGGCGACCACGGCGCCGAACATCATCAATATCATCAGGGATGCCGAGTTTGTTTTGAATTGTCCCTACAATTTTCTAAGCCTGTTCGACGCTGCGGACACTTATTTCAAACCCGTGGAAGATATCTACGCCGATCCGGTGCGCGGACTCGCCATGCGCCGCACCAACATCATCCCCGACATTCTCACTTGCGAGTTGCCGCCGGACAATCGGCGCGCCTTCGATTACCGGCGCATCGAACCGCACATGGCGGGCGCAAATTTTTACATGAAAATCGCGCAGTACAAGACGGGACAATACTCAAAGGCGCACAAACATTCCTCCGGCGCGATCCTCGTCTGCATCAAGGGCAAGGGCTACAGCTTCACTTGGCCCGACCGGCTTGGCATGCAGCCATGGGATGCGGGGCACGGCGACCAAGTGAAGAAGCAGACCTACGAGCCCGTGGGGATGATCAGCGCTGCGCCGATGAGGGGAGATTGGTTCCACCAACACTTCGGCACCCATCCTGAAGGACTGCGGCTGCTCGTCTTTGACGGTCCCTACGGACCGGGTTTCCGTCGCGGCGGGGCGCCCGGCGGAGACGCTGCCGACGTCGGAGCCATCGACACTCGCGAAGGCGGCAACGCCATCTCTTACGTGGACGAGGACCCGCACATCCGCAAGACCTACGAAGCGGCGGTCTCGGCCGAGGGTATGAGCAGCCAGATGCCCGTGTGGGTATACTCGCAGCGGACTCCGCCCGAGGGTGAGTTGGAACCGGGAGGGGTATGAGACAGGCATCTTGGTTCGTCGTAGTTTCGATTCAGAAGAGAACTCACCGCGGATCCGCCAAAGGACGGATCAGCCACAATTTTCAAGGCTGAGGCGCTGAGGGCGCAGAGTAAAGAGTTCTTGATCAAGAAATACTCCGATCTCTGTGAACTCCGCGTCGCTGCGGTGAAGTAAGAATTGCTGCTTCGATTGCGGCTCTGCCGCGCTGGGACTAATGTAATGTCTCAACCTAGCACCGGCGAAATGTTGTACAGCCGCGCGGCATTTTCGCCCAGGATCCGGTCTTGGGTATCGACGGAGAATCCTGCCGATCGAATGCGCGAGACGGTGTGCGGCCATTTGCTGTCTCCATGTGGGTAGTCGGAAGCGTACATGATGCATTTGTCTCCGGCGGCGGCGATAACAGCGGGCAGCATGATCTCACCCGGCTCACAAGAAACGACCATCCGGCCGGTGGTGAAAAGTTCGCTGGGTCTGATGCGGCTCTTTGGGGTCTTGCGGCTCAATATGCCCTCATACATGCGCGGGTCTTTCTCGCCGCGCTCGTGCATCTCGTCCATTCTTTCGATCCAATAAGGCAACCAACCGCAGCCGGTTTCGAGTAAGCCGAACCTGAGTTTGGGAAAAAGATCGACGATACCGCCGCCAACGAGGGAAACCATTGCCGTCGTGAGAGTCAAAGGCATGGAGACGGCCTTGGCGCCGAAGAAGTGATCAAACAATTCTTGGCCGACGGTGGGGTACACGCCGGTCACGGTGTGAACGCCCACACCTACGTTGAGGCGCTCCACCATTTCCCAGAATGGATAGAGATCCGGGTGATCCAAGGTGCGTGTGCCGATGGTGCCGGGGACCATGACGCCCACCGCGCCGAGGGAGGTGACTGCGCGCTTTAACTCTTCGGCGGCGGCCTGAGGATCTTGCAGGGCGACGACGGCCGCAAATCTCAATCGTCCTCCCGCAGCGGCGCAGCGTT
>JAHKKJ010000343.1 GCA_020027655.1 Deltaproteobacteria bacterium
AAGCTGGTCCAACACGCGAGCCCGCAAACGGAACAGCTGGAAGCCGAGCCACAAGTGCTTGCCCTGATCCGCGACGTGATCAAGCCGGAGCTCGAGCAGGCCGGACTCCATCCGTCCATTGATGACAAAGGCAATCTGATCCTTCGTCTCAACGGTCGAGGGCGCGGCGATCGGCTCATGCTCGTCGGTTATGCGATGAATGCGGCGCCAAGCACCATGCAGAATCCCTATTCCGGCGAAGTCGTCGACGGCGCGCCTTACAAACTGGAGGGCGAATGTGTCTGGGGCCGCGGCGCCTGCGAGCAGAAGGGCAGCTTGGCCGCGATGATTGCAGCGATGCGATTCGTCGGCGCCAACAAGGTCGAACTGCCGGCCGATCTTTACTTCGTTGTCAGCACTGCCGGCGAGACCGGACGGCACGATTCGCTGGCCCATGTACTCGATCACGGCAAGGTAGAAGCCGATTGGTGCATCATCGACGGCCCGCCGGAAATTCAGCTGGGCAACAAAGGACGGGTCGACGTGCTGGTGATCGTGCGTGGCAAGCAAGCGCACAGCAGCCGGCCATGGGAAGGGATCAATGCCATTGACGGCGCGATGAGAGTCCTTGAAAAATTGCAACCCTTGATGCCCTATCCGGAAGGAAAAGTTCATCCTGAGCTTGGCAAAGTTAGTCTGACGCCCAACGCAATCGAAAGCTTTCCCAAAGCGACGCACACGATCCAGAGCGAATGTCGAATCATGTTCGATCGGCGGCTTCTCCCCGGAGACGATCCGAGAAAGGCCATCCAGCAGCTGCGCGATGCCATCGGGAAAATAGAGCCCTTCGAAATTGAGATTCAGCCGCGGGATTTCATGTATCCCAGTGAGGTTGGCAAGGACGCGGAAGTCGTGCAAACGTTGGAGCATGGAATTCGCACGATGCTGGGACAGGTGCCAACCTACAGCTTTTCGACTGCGGCCAATGACACCGGCCTTTTCAACTTTCGCGGAATTCAGGCGATCAACTACGGCGCACGGGATATTCGCTTCCAACACACCGATCACGATCTGGTCTCTGTGAATAAAGTATTCGACGCCGCCAAGGTCTTTACTTTCTTAGCCCTGCATCGTTAAGAAAACCTCTGCCATTCACTCTATGGCGACAGCTCGTTCTCCACACGGCGTTAACTTTGAAGCCCACCGCCCCGTGGTCATGGGTCGGAACGGAATGGTCTGTGCGGGCCATCCTCTGGCGTCCCAGGCGGGCATCGCCATGCTGCAAAAAGGTGGCAATGCCGTCGATGCCGCCATCGCCACAGCCGCCGCCCTCAACGTCGTCGAGCCTTTGATGTCGGGCATCGGGGGCGACGGCTATCTAATGATTTATTGGAACGACGAAGACCGCTTGAGTGTGGTCAACGCCACTGGAGCCGCCCCCGGCTCCGCTACCCGCGAGCGCTTTTTGTCCAAAGGGATACCGATGAAAGGCATTTTGTCGGTCTCGGTACCGGCGTTGCTGGACGGTTGGCTTTCCGCCCACGAGAAATATGGCTGCCTTTCGTGCTCTGAGGTCTTTGCTCCGGCCATTGATCTTGCGGCCAACGGTTTTCCAACCAGTCACGTGCTAGCCAAAGCAATTGCCGCGGAGCCACTCATCTGTGAATTTCCGACGTCGAAGGTGGTCTTTAGCCGTGACGGGCGGCCGCTGCGGCCCGGGGAAATCCTCTATCAGAGAGACCTCGGCCGAACTTTTCAGGCCATAGTCGATGGCGGCGCGGATGCTTTCTATCGTGGAGCGATCGCCCGTGCTTTCGTAAGATTCAGTGAAGAGGAAGGCGGTTTGCTGACGGAAGCGGACCTTGCCCAATGTCGGAGCCGCTGGGAAGAGCCCATTTGCACGAGCTATCGCGGCTACACCGTCTATGAAGCGCCGCCCAATTCGAGCGGTCACGTGCTGTTGCAGGAACTGAATTTGGTCGAGCATTTTGATCTCAAGGCTCTCGGTTGCAATACCGCTGAGAGCATACACAGTATGGTCGAAGCCAAAAAACTGGCCTTCATAGATCGAGAAGCTTTTCTTGCCGATCCGGACTTCGTAGATGTTCCCACGGAGGGATTGATTTCTAAGGAGTATGCGAAAGAGCGAGTAAAACTCATCCATCCTGATCGTGCGGCCACAAGCCTGCAACCGGGCGATCCGTGGCAACATCAGAAGGGTCAAAAGAAATCGTCGAAGTCTAGCCAATTCTCAACCTCAGATGAAAGAAAAGGAGATACCACTTGTTTGGCAGTCGTGGATCGCTGGGGCAATGCGGTTTGTCAATTGCAGAGTCTGCAGAGCCCGTTCGGATCGAGTCTTATCGCCGGTAATACCGGTATTCTACTGAATAACCGGATGACCTACTGGCATCTAGAAGGGGATCATCCCGACTGCTTGCAACCCGGGAAGCGGGTGCGCCAGACCATGAACCCGGTTATGGTATTCAAGCAAGAAAACGGAAAGCGCCGTTTGATTCTGGTCTGCGGCACACCCGGAGCGGACACGCAGGTACAGACCAACCTTCAGGTCATCACCCACGTGTTGGATTTTGGCATGATAGTCGCCGAAGCGGTAGAAGCTCCGCGCTGGCGCCACACGCAAAATCCCACAGAGTCTACCGTGCCTCATACATGCAATGACGAGTTAATCCTCGAAGGCCGTTTTCCCGAAGAAGTTCGAACCGGCTTGGCGCGTCGCGGCCATATACTCAATATCATCGGCGATTGGGAAGCGACGGGCAGTGAGATGATGATCCAGATCGATCCTGAAACCGGCGCGCTTTTCGGTGCCGCAGACCCGCGACGCGACGGCTACGCCGTCGGTTGGTAATGAACGCTACGCTTGGTTTCGCGTCTCGAGTTGCGAGTCCCGGATAACTGAAACCCGAAACCGTTACTTCAGGCAGTTCTCTATTTCGTGGCTGGTCAGCGGTTCGCGAAACATCTCGTTGCGCATATACACCCGCTGGTGGCTGATTTCTCGAATCGCCTTTCTCATCCGGCGTAAGTCCTGCCCGTTCTTGACGGCCTGTGCAGCTTCTCTAGCTGCTTCTTTGTAGTGATTCTTCTCGTCTTGGTAGATGACCTCCATCGCTTTGGCGATCATCCGCTCGAGACGGCCACTTTTGAGCTTTCTGCCTTCGCGAAACATCCTGGCTCCGCCCCCTTCGGTTACCAGCACCGCCGCTTTGTCCACCGCAGAACCTGAGTTTGCATATCGTCTGCGAAGTTCCGCGAGCTTTTTTTCTTGCGGCAGCTGGAAGGTGTCTTCTGCTGAGACGGGATGGCCGAGCAGATATTCGAGGGCGTCGGCCATGAGCACGTAGTGGTTGAATTCTTGGGTCATCTGTTCGAGCAGGTGGTGATAGCGATGCCTGTCTATATCTTTGTCGATCTTGGCAAACAGTGCGACCAGTTGACTGAGTTCTTTCTGCAGCCCGGTGAAGTAGCCGTCTACAGGATGCAGTTCCTTCCAGAGCTGCGCCTTTAACCAAAAGATGTGATCCTCGCGGGATGGTTTTCCGTTGAAGAATCTTCTGGTGATCTGAGCTTCCGTCTCCCAGAAGGGGAGGGCAGTGCGGATAAGCTCGGCTTCGACTCCGCTATCCATCTTGTTCCTTTCTCTCGTTCATGCGAATTCACGCAAATAATACAACGTCGTAGGGGCGGTTTAAAACCCGCCCCTACGACCGGAATGACGCAAAAACCATGCAATGAATTCAGAAACAAGAGACTAGAGGAGAAATCGTTCGCCTGTCAAATTGAACGCTGCGAAACAGAGCGGCGGCTCAAAGTTGGTTGCTTTTGGCCGCCGCAGTATGCTGGCTGATCAAAAGTCGCGTTGTTTCTGTCCTAATGGCGCCACCATCCAAAGCGCCGATCATCACGGTCGTAGTAGCGGCCGTAGCGATAATCGTCCCGATCATACCATCCGAAGACTCGTCCAGGACGTCTCGCGATCTCTTGTCTCAGCTCTGGCCGTTTCTTGAGAAAGCGATCCACTTCGGGGTGACTCTTGAGAAATTTGCCGTCGTATACCAGTCGCGGGTTCTCTCGTATCTGCGTGGATGCCTTTGGATGTTCTCGCATGAATCCATGGTATTCAGCGATTTGAGCACTCAGCTGTCGCTGATCGCTCCAGACATAACTTTCGCTGGTTAAAGTCAGAAACGCTCCCGCCAGCAAAAGCGCTGTGGCGTAAAGAATTCTGTGATTCAAAGTCTTGATGTTCATCGTAGTTTCCTCCTTCCGCTCGGTTAGACGATGAACACCCGCGAATGTTTATCAAGCAAGCCCCGCCGTTCGCAGCTCCGTAGAAATACCTGTGTTCTCAACTAGGCTCCCGATAATAATGCAAGTATTAGACGAACAATAAATTGGCCCCACGGGTCAACTTTTCATCCAATGGGATGCGGCTTGGTGAGCTATTGTGAAGGGTAGCCGCATACGGAGAAGAGCCAAACTTGCGTAACCAATTGATTAGAGGGCTCTGGGGTTCCAGCGGCATCAAGAAATCGAGCGTGTGCGGCCCGATTGGATAACTTATGCCCTTGGCTTGTAGTGCTTCGTTAATGATGTTCGTGCCGCGGTAACCTAGGACGGTATCACACCATGGTTGGACCGCCATGAGATCTTCCACCGCAACAGTTACGGTTCCGATGCCGGTTGCGCCGTTCTTGTGATTGAAGGTCTGAGGGATTCTCTCCTCTCTCGGTGTTACATCCTGAATCAGAAACGGCGCAACACCGCGATGGCTTCCCTGAGCCAGGGACAAAAGCCACTTAAGCTCATAGCCATCCGGTCGGGTCCTGGACCAGGGAACAGGGTCGTTGATAGCGACACCGGCAGCGCGAAGCTTCAATGTATCGCCATGAAGATCGTTTGTTTGCATGCAGAAATCAACCAAGCGTTCGCCTTTTTGCAGCGGGTCCCACCAGCGGTGGTCGATGGCCTCGCGGTAGAAGGCGATGATTTCGATGTAAGAGCCGTCGCCTAACGCGATAAGAACATTGTGGCTGCCTACCGGATGCTTGCCGCCGGGAAC
>JAHKKJ010000344.1 GCA_020027655.1 Deltaproteobacteria bacterium
CCCGTACCATGGCGTCCGGAACGACTTTAAAAACCAGTCCCGCGATTGAAGGTTTCCCTTCCCAATAAGAGGGATTCGCCTTCAAGGTCACCGTCTCTCCCGACTGGAGCGATTCCAACATGAAGGGTCCGGAGCCGGCTGGCGGAGTGGCGCTCGACACGACATCCCCAGCAGAACTTGCGGGAACAATGCCTATGGTAAAGTGCTCCAGAAAGGGCGCGTGGGGTGCAGCCAAACGGAAGCGCAACCGATAGGGTCCAAGTTGGTCGATTGCTTGAAGGGGCTTTAGGAGTGCCCGCTTAGGGGAGAGGTTCTTGGCTTGCAGAATCGACTCATAGGTAAATTTGACATCCGCGGCTGTAAGCGGCTGGCCATTGTGGAATGTGATGTTTCGGCGCAGATCAAAAATGTATGTGTGGGCGTCGATCCTTTGCCAGTTCTCAGCCAACTCCAGCTGCAACCGCGAGTTCTCATCGGAGCGCAGCAGTGAGTTGTAGATCAGACCGCCGATTCGCACCGAATTCGCATCCGTCGAGTACCGCGGATCCAATTGAAGCGGATTGCTTTCGATGCCAACGACCAAGTAACCGGGCTTATGGTTGGCTGAGGAAGAAAAGCGACAGCCTCCTAACACGACGATGAGGCCGACGACAAGCAAGCGATGGTAAGTGTTGTTTCTTATCAATCGGGAATTTCCTGAGGTAAAATTTTGACTAACCATATCCCGTTTGTTACCATGGGTCAATTTTTCGTGTTTAATCGGTATCATGCGACTTAAGTTCACGCTTTGCTCAAGCCTTATTGTCGTGCTGCTAACGGCGATTTTCGGGCGCGCGGTTGCAGCCGAGTCGCCGTTTGCGGTTCTTCCAGGCCTCGAGGGAGCGGTGGCGTTCTGGAAGCAGATCTTTACCCGTTACGGAGCGGGAGATGTGGTATTTTTCGATCCCTTCGATCACGGAATGATTTATAGCGTTTTGCGTGTTCCGGATACGGACGAGGGGCGGGCGCTGGTTGAAAGAGAACGGGCACGAATCCTTGCTAACCACGATTTGAACGAGGAAGACGGAAGAGTTAAGACCCAGCGGGGCGTCAAGGAACAGTTTATTGCCGGTCTCAAGATCTCCGGACGATACATGTCCCAGATGCGGCAGATCTTTCGCGCTGAGGGATTGCCGGTGGAGCTCGCTTATCTGCCCTTGGTGGAGTCTTCCTTCAATGTGCGCGCACGTTCCACCGCTGGCGCGGTCGGTATGTGGCAGTTCATGCCTGATACCGGGAAGAAGTTTCTTCGCATCACCGATACCGTGGACGAGCGACGGGATCCCCTGGTATCCACTCGTGCCGCGGCCCGTCTCCTGAGTGAAAATCGCAGGCTCCTCGGTAATTGGCCCTTGGCGATTACCGCTTATAATCATGGGACTGAAGGGATCTTCCGCGCCATCGACGTCGTGGGTACGCGAGATTTGGTGGAGATCATCCGACGTTATCAATCGCCCACATTCGGTTTCGCGTCGAAGAATTTCTATGCTGAGTTTCTTGCCGCCGCGGATATTGCCAGGAATAGCGAAGTCCATTTCCCTTTTTTGCGGCCCCACCCGCCACTGAGCCTCCATGAAATCGAGATCAAACGCTCAGTGCCAATTCAATCGTTGCTGACGCCGGCAGCTGTCTCCCAAAGTGATTTTTTTGAATGGAACCCGGCTCTCAGTCCGGCGGCAACAATGATTCCGGCGGGTTATCGACTTAAAGTTCCACCCGAAAAAGCCGGCCGCTTTGTAATCTTACAACGACGTACCCTCGACAGCCCAGCGAAGAAAAAGAGCGGGGTGATCACCACGCAAAATGATGCCGGGTCGGCAAGCGGGAAAATTGCGGCCAAGAACAAGAAGGCCCGCGGTGCATCGGTGCATGCTCGATCAGCAGGCGGATCATCCAAGAGCAAATCGACTACGGCTGCTCAGCGTCTCAAAATCGCCAGTCGTTAACCACCGTCTCATTCGGTTTGAGATGGTTGGTTTCACTCTTGTCTATTGAACTTCGGCAAGCTCATATCAGGGTGTCACTCTAGCGTCTGCCATGGGCTTGAAGGCGCAAGACGTTAGCTTATAATAATCGAGGTATTATGGACGTGACGCTCCTCAAAGTTACAGCAGTGCTTTATCTCCTGGCGAGCGCAAGTTTCATCGTTTACATTTTTCTTGTGCGTGACTTCGTTTCAAGTTTGTCACCGATCATTTTATTCACCGGGTTTGCCGTCCATACGGCCGCCCTCGGGATTCATTTTTTGCAAACCGGTTATCCGGGCGTTGCTCAGTTTCGTGAAGCGCTGTCATTTTACGCCTGGCTCCTTGTCGCCGGTTACCTGTTGATCCAGCTCAAGTACCGGTTAGCGATCTTGGGAGCAATCATCGCGCCCCTGGCGTTTCTTATGACCCTTGCCGCTTTCGCATTTGGCACCGGCGGCGGCGAGTTGCCCCCGGGACTGAAGACGTATTGGCTGCCGGTTCATGTGACCTTGGCCTTTCTCGGTAATGCCGTGTTCGCCCTGGCCTTCGGCGTGAGCCTGATGTACCTGCTTCAGGAAAACTACCTCAAGCGCAAGAAGATGACGTCCGTAATGAAACGATTCCCGTCGCTGGAGGCATTAGACAAATTGAACTATGTGCTGCTAGTGTGGGGGTTCCCGTTGATGACTTTAGGCATCCTGACGGGCAGCATGTGGGCCGGTATCCACTGGGGCAATTATTGGTCGTGGGAGCCCCGCCAGATCTCTTCAGGCATTGCGTGGCTGTTTTACGGCGTTATTTTGCATGGCCGGATTACGGCCGGCCTCAGGGGAAAAAAGGCCGCGCTCCTCACGATGGTGGGATTCGCGGTGGTCATCGGCTACTTTTTGTTGGGAGATTCGATTTTTCCCAGCCGGCATGGAGGCCGGTTCGAATAGCAGGTGCACAAAGAAATTATCATCGTTGGCATGAATCATCGGAGCGCGCCGATCGAAGTGAGAGAAAGCGTCGCCTTCGACACTGCTTATGTCCATGAGGCGCTGGGGCGGCTGCGGACCTACCCCTCGATTCAGGAGAGCGTCATCCTATCGACTTGCAACCGTGTCGAGGTTGTGGCAGCGGCGTTGAATGGTGTGTCGGCTTCTGAAGAAATCAAAGCATTCTTGGCCGAGCAGAGAGCCCGGAAAAATCGCCCTAGTTTAGACGACCATGTATATATTCATCACGGTCCGGAAGCGGTTCGGCATCTGTTCCGCGTGGCTGCGAGTCTGGATTCTATGGTTGTGGGGGAGCCGCAGATCTTGGGTCAGCTTAAGGAATACTATAACGCTGCTCAAGCGGCCGGTACCGTCGGGACGATTCTCCATCGTCTTTTTCATCGTTCATTTTCCGTTGCCAAGAGAGTGCGGAACGAGACGGCGATTGCGAGTCGAGCGGTATCCGTGAGCTCTGTGGCTGTCGAGCTGGCCAAACGGATCTTTGACCGTCTCGAGGACAAAACGGTGATGCTCATCGGCGCGGGCAAGATGGGCGATCTTATGGCTCGACACCTCCAACGCAGCGGCGTGCACAGCTTGATGGTTACCAACCGAACCTTCGAGCGGGCTGTGGAACTTGCCGGCCGGATTCATGGCAGCCCGATTTTGTTCGAGGATTTTCCCCGTTATCTCACACTGGCCGATCTCGTCATTGGTTGCACCGGTTCTCCCGAGATCTTAGTAGACGCCGCCACGGTCGATAAGGTGCTCCGCGAACGGAAGCAAAAAGCGATGTTCTTGATTGACATCGGCGACCGGAGAAATTTCGATCCCGCTATTAACGAAATCGACAACGTGTATCTCTACAATATTGATGATCTCAAGGGTGTCGCCGAGGAGAATCTCCAGGAAAGGTCCAACGAGGCTGAGAAGGCGGAAGGAATCGTTCAAGAAGAGGTACATAATTTCACGCGCTGGATCGATTCCTTGGAGCAAGTCCCGACGATTACGGCTCTACGGCAACGGCTGGAAGAGATACGGCAGCGGGAACTGGAAAGATCGCTTGGCGGCAGCTTGAGAGACCTTTCGGAAAAGCAGAGAGCGGCTTTGGAAGACATGACCACCGCCATGATGAACAAGATTCTTCACGCTCCGATGTCCCACCTAAAGCTCAGCTCCAACGACGAGGACGAGAAAACTCTCTATATTGCCGCCTTGAAGAAACTCTTTGACCTGGAGCGGTGAGCTCTGAATGATGCGGAGGCCTGAATTATTGACGGAAGAGCGACCGAGGAGCAAGCCTCTCTGGTCGCGGGCAATGGGCCTGTGCCTTGAGGAGGCCTGCAAACAGCAGTGACGGAGCGCAGGGTGAGGAAGAAATGCGAGCTTATAGCCAAGCTCCCTAGAAGTCATTGCAGATCCATGTTCCTGTGCCCGCTCGCTACGATGCTTACTCCTCGGTCTATGAATAGTCCGGGCCTAGGGAACTGAGATACCGCGAGATGAAGTCGATTAGGATCGGAACGCGCGGCAGCACCTTGGCTTTGGCTCAAACGGCTTGGGTGAAAGGAAAACTCGAAGAGAAATTTCCAGACGCACGAATCGAAACGATTCTCATCAAGACGAGCGGGGATCGGTTTTTGGAAGCGAGCGTTCAAGCGATTGGTGGTAAAGGTATCTTTACCAAGGAGATCGAAGATGCCTTATTAAGACACGAGATCGATATTGCCGTTCATTCCATGAAAGATTTGCCCACCGACTTATCCGCAGGATTGATCGTGGCGGCGGTGCCTCACCGGGAGGATCCGCGTGATATCTTGGTGAGCACCGGGGCAAAAAAACTGAGCGACCTTTCTGCTGGAGCAAAAATTGGTACCGGGAGTTTGCGCCGGAGAGCACAGCTCCTCTACTACCGCCGGGATTTGGTAATCGTGCCGATTCGGGGAAATGTCGACACGCGCTTGAAGAAGCTTGATCAAGGAGAGTGCGATGGGCTGGTCATGGCCGCTGCCGGGTTGAAACGGATAGCTCGGGAAGAAAGGATCGCAGAGTATATCTCGAACGACGTCTGCCTCGGCGC
>JAHKKJ010000345.1 GCA_020027655.1 Deltaproteobacteria bacterium
ATTTGTAGATGCCGGTGGGCTCATGTCCTACGGGGCGGACCTCGCGGGCAGTTACCGGCGCGTCGCATATTTCGTGGACAGAATCCTGAAGGGAGCCAAGCCCGCCGATCTGCCGGTGGAGCGGCCGACGAAGTTCGAGCTGGTAATAAATCTGAAAACCGCGAAGTAGATTGGTATTACAATTCCCCAGTCGTTACTGTATCGGGCGGACAGAGTAATTCGTTAGGCGTGAGCCGTGAGGCGAAATGCTGAGAGGAAAAGGTGAAGAAAGAAATTTTTGGCTTTAACTGTTGATACTCTGCTCTTGGGGTTTAGCTTTCCAGTTGACGCGCAGCAGGCGGGGAAAGTTCCGCGGATCGGTTATCTGGCCGGTGGCGGCTCGGCTCCTCCCCACGCGTTCGTGCAGGGGTTGCGTGACCTCGGCTACATCGCCAATTGTGGGAACTGTGTTAGTTAGTTGGGGTTAAGAAGAAAACAAATAGAATCAATTTTGCTACTCCCTGTAGCAAAATTGATTCGCCTCCCCGGGTTCCTTCGCCCTTGGCGGCTATCCCGAATCCTTTAGCGCAGTGGCCTTGAGGTCCGTCACGAGGGAGGTCAAAATTTCTTCGAGAGCTTCGTTCCAGCCTTTGACCAACGCTTCCGGTGTTCGGCCGGTTAACGGGAGCGACTTCGCGTAACGCTTCTGCATGAGGATGCCGGGTTTCGCGGGAATTTCACTGGTCAAGAAAAACTCCATCTCCAAAACAGCTCTCGGGGAGTTGGCATTGCGAAAATCGCCATAGAGCGCATTCACCGTGCCTTCCAAGACGTAGCTCGGCTGCAACGGGTTCGATGCGCTGATGACATATTTGAAAACCTGGGACCCAGTTAAGCCTTTTCGGACTTCTTCGGTAATCAGCGCGGCGGGAGACACTAAGAATTGGTTATAGAAGTCGGATTCGTAGCCTGCCTCCGACGTGCGGTAAACGAAACTCCTCTCCGCGTATCTCGGCGAGACGCGAATACTTGAAACCTGCAGGGTTTCGTTGGCCGAGGAATCGGATGGACTGGTGTTCGCACCGGCCTCCAGCACGAAATAGTGCTTGTCCGGGTAGCTTCTTTCAAGACCGACGCAACCGGCGCACAAAACCAGCAGCGCCAACACAAAATGGCGGAACATGGCCAAGTCTTTCACCTTTGCATGACTTTCGAGGGCGGCGGCGGCGCGCCAAACAGCAGTTGGGACGGATACTTTCTGGAATCGTCCGTGAGCTCTTTCAGATTCTCCGATATTGAGCGCAGGTTGTCCACAGTTTTTTCGATGTCCTGTTGCTGGCCGGAGATCAAACGGTTCAGCCGTTGAACGGTCTGGCGCAGCTGAGCGCTCGTGTCCGGCAGATCCGCCGAAACGGAATCGAGCCGTTGCGCCAACCGCTCCAGACTTTCAGATACGCGCGGCAGGTCGGTCAGCAATTGGTTCAAGGGCTTTTCCGCGCGCTCCATGATCTGGCGCGCGCTGCTCGCGGCTGCTGCGGCATCGACAAGTGTCGATTTGAGCTCCGGACTGGCGACGAGATCTTTCAATTGCCGATTTGTTTCTCTAACTTCACTTAGCAACGCATTGGCTTGGGCGCCGACCTTTTCCACATTGGCTCCTTCCGCCATCTTGGTGATAGCCGCCAGGGATCGATCAACGCTGCTCATAAGTCGAGGGATGTCGATCTGCTCGAAATTTTGCAAAATGCTTTCCAGAGAGTCGCCCAATTGTAAAATCCGGCTGCGCGCAGAAGGTATATATGGATATTGGGGTTGCCAGTCGATTTCCAGCGGCGGATTGCGTTCCGGATCGAGATAGTCCGCTTCCAGATAAGCGACCCCGGTCAACCCCTGAGCCGCCAATCGCACCCGAAATCCTCGCTCAAGCTCGCTTCTAAAAGTCGGATCGTTGGGGTCCGCCAACGGGAACTGAAACAGGTTCGAAGTTATGCCGACGCGCACGAGAACGTAGCGGCGTCGCGTATTGTACACGGCGCTGGTGAGCGTAATCTCCTCCACCTTCCCGACCAGCACGCCGCGAAATTTCATCGGCGAACCGACGTCCAAGCCTTGCACGGACTCTTCGATGTAAGTCTCCACGAGGGCTGTTCTTTGAAACACACTGCCGACTCCCAGAACGACGATTCCGATGACCGCGAGCACCGTAGCGCTGATGACAAATAAACCGATCTTAAAGTAGCTGAGTTTGTTCATGGCAGCGGTCGCCTAACAAGTTTTTTCAGCAACCTGATAGAGACAATCTAACATCGAGCTGTAAAGCTACGTTAAATATCGGGCGCGGGCTTACGGGAGAAGAACTGGCGCACCCGCGGATTGTCACTGTGATCGCGCAGTTCCTCGGGCTTGCCCATGGCTGCGATGCCCTTCACCTGTTTATCTAACATAATGATGCGATCCGCAATTGCAAAAATACTCGGCAGCTCGTGGGTCACGACCACGAAGGTAATCTTCAGGCTGCGCGAGAGACGTAAAACCAGTTCGTCCAGTTCGGCCGAAGTCACGGGATCCAATCCCGCCGACAATTCGTCGAGAAACAGCACCCGGGGATCGAGCGCCATCGCGCGCGCAATGGCGCCGCGCTTCTGCATTCCGCCACTGAGTTCCGACGGCATGAGGTCGCCGTAGCTTTCCAGCCCGACCTGTTTGAGTTTCATCAGAGCGATCAAACGAATCGCATCCGGCGGCAAGTCGGTGAATTCTTCCAGTGGCAGAGAGACGTTTTCGAGCAAGGTCATGGAACCGAACAGAGCGCCGCTTTGATACATGACGCCGAAGGTCCTGAGAAGCTGGAGCCGTTCATCGCCTTGCGCTGCGGCGATGTCATGGCCTTCGATGAAGATCCTACCTACAGCGGGTTGGTACAGGCCGATCATATGCTTCAGCAATGTGCTCTTACCCGAACCGGAGCTGCCCAGGATAAAAAAAATTTCGCCAGTGAAAACTTCGAAGTTCACGTCTTCGAGTACGACCTGGCCATTATAGGCCGCGGTGAAGTTTTCGACTCGAATAATGGCTTCCCGTTCCGCAGTCATGGTCGCTCAAACATTAAGATAATAGTAAACCACGGAAAAGATTCCATCGGTGATAACGATGAGGATAATCCCGCTCACCACCGCGCGGGTCGTCGATTCGCCCACCGCGCTCGCTCCGGTGGTGGTTTGCAACCCACGGAGGCAGCCGATGGCAGCCACCAGGATTCCGAAAACAAAGGACTTCACCAGGCCGCCGACAAAAGAGCCGTAGGTGACCTGATATTGAACCTGGTTATAGAAAGTGACCAAGGGAATCCCGAAGGAGCGCATCACCACGGCACCGCCGATGAGACCCAGTAAGTCGGCAAACACCGTGAGCAGCGGCGTCATCACGACGGCGGCGATGACCCGCGTCACCACCAGAAAACGAACTGGATCCAGTCCCATGGTCTTCAGCGCGTCGATCTCCTCGCGAACTTTCATCGTGCCAAGCTCGGCGGCAAAGGCCGACCCCGAGCGGCCGGCCAGAATAATCGCGGTCATCAGCGGACCCAGCTCGCGGAGCATCGCCAGACCGACGAGGTTCGCGACAAAGATGTCAGCTCCGAATCGGCGCAGCGAAATCGCCCCCTGAAATGCCATAATCACGCCCATCAGAAAACTGACCAGCACGATAATGGGAAGGGCGTTCACCCCGGCGCTCTCGGCGACCCGCACCACGTCGCGCCACCGGACGCTTCGAGGATGCGAGGCGGCCCGGCCGAGCGCCGATACCAGTTCCCCGACAAAACCGATCAGCGATCGGGTGTCCTCCCAAAAGCCGACAACCGCCCGGCCGACCTCCTCGGCCAGATTTGTTTTTGGCCGCTGCTGACTTTCCAACTGCTCGAGATCGCCCAGGTCCGATTCCTGTAGCAGCCCCTGGAATTCAGGGCGCAGCCCTTGAATCTCCAGTTGGCCCCCAGCCTTGTGCTGCAAGTTGCGCAGGTGAACAAACAACGCGATGCCGGACCCGTCGCAGTAGTCAATCTCACTGGCGTCGACGATCACGCTCCGAGCTTTCGCCGTGGCTAGCGTCTCCGTTGCCTGCCGCCAAATCTTTCCCGTGGTGTTGGAGTCGAGCCGGCCCTCGATGGTGATGGCAACCACACCGTCATGCACGGCACCGGCGCGCAGGCGTACGGAGGAAGCCGAGAGATTTTCTTTCATGACATCACGAATGATCACTCATAGTGCATGTTTTGCCGGCGCCGGTCGAGAGGCCACGGGCATGAATCCGCCGGCAACCCGAGTCGGCAGCACCTGGGCGGAATCATTTTTCCGGCGCCCGAACCAACAGGATCGAGAACGCGGAGATCACGACTGCGATCACAAACATGACAAATGAGCTCATATAACTACCGGTGACGTCATGGAGAAAACCAAAGAACGGCGCGCCCGCCGCGCCGATGGTATGACTGATGAATATCCCCAAACCGCGCACTGTTCCGAGGGAGACGCGTCCATAGTAATATGCCCAGATCAACTCCTGGAGTACCTGGCTGCCGCCCAATCCCGCCCCGTAGATAAAAAACCCGACATAGATCGGCGCCAGCTCCGCCGTTGAAATGGCGATCATCAAGCCTATGCCTTGCACCAGAAACATGATCATCGTCACTTTGTTGATGTTCATTCGCTCGCTCAACAATCCCCAGAGGAGGGTAGAACCCAGCTGCGTAGTGGCAATGATGCTCATCACTGTGGCGGAGATCATGGCCGGATAACCGACGTCGGAAACGTAAGCGAAGATATGTAAATTCAGCCCTGCGATACCCACGTTGACGATACCGTAGGTGAGACAGATCAGCCAGAACGCCTTGGTGCGGAGCACCTCGCGCCGACTCCACACCGCTTCGTCCGTTGAATTCAGGTGAAGCGAGGCTGGCGCGCCACCGCGCTGCGCCCGTAAAGCAGCATCGTCAGCCGCCTCGTCGATGCCGTCGGGCTTCATGCCTAGGTCTTCGGGACTGCGCCGGAGAAAAATTATCGCCGGCAAGACCACCAGCACGAGA
>JAHKKJ010000037.1 GCA_020027655.1 Deltaproteobacteria bacterium
GCCTACTCAGATACGCGCTATCACTTCTCCCCCAACGGCGGTCAACAAGACCACCAGCCAAGGGGGACATTTCCAAAACATCAGGAGCCCGAAAGCAACGAGTCCAAGCCCGAAGTCTGCGGGTGAATGGATCGCGCTCGTCCACACAGGGATATACAAAGCGGTCAGCAGCAGTCCGACCACAGCGGCGTTGACGCCTTTCAGAGCAGATTGGAAGACCGGCACCAAGCGAAGCAGGTCCCAAAAAGGAAGTGCACCAGTGACCAAGAGAAACGAAGGAAGGAAAATTGCCACGAGAGTGAGGAACGCTCCCGTCCATCCATTGGGCTCAGTTCCCATGACCGCGCCGAGGTAAGCAGCGAAAGTGAAGAGCGGCCCAGGAACGGCCTGAGCAGCGCCGTAGCCCGCCACGAATTGTTCGTTGGTCACCCATCCGGGGCCAACCACCTCCGCCTGGAGCAAAGGCAAGACAACGTGGCCCCCGCCAAAAACCAGTGATCCGACACGGAAAAAACTATCAAAGACTTCGAGCGCATGGCTGGGCGCTATTTGGCGCAGGAGCGGTAAGCCAATGAGAAGTGTAAAGAAGATAATCCAAGCCGCGATTCCTGTCCTTTTTCCAACTGGAAACCGCATGTGCGAGAGTGAAGAAGAAGAGGCCGTCGCGGAAAAAATGATTGAGCCAACAATCCCCGCAATGGCAATGGATGAAAGCTGCCCAAAGGCAGTTGGCCATGACAGCGTGACTAATGAAGCGAGAATGGCAAGCGTTGCGCGTTCACGATCCGGACAGAGAGAACGAGCCATCCCCCAGACCGCCTGAGCAACTACTGCGACGGCGACGATCTTCAGGCCATGCAACCATCCGGCGTCGGCAGCATTTGCGAGAGCGCCGATTCCGAAAGCGAAGGCGATAAGCGCAAGGGCTGACGGTAACGTGAAACCCAACCAGGCGGCGAATCCTCCAGGAAGACCTGCACGGGCGATTCCAATTGCAATACTCACCTGACTGCTGGCCGGACCGGGTAAAAACTGGCAGAGAGCCACGAGATCGGCATAGCTTTGCTCATCGATCCATTTCCTGCGCTTAACGTATTCCTCATGGAAGTAACCGAGATGAGCGATGGGGCCACCGAAAGAGGTTAGCCCCAAGCGCGTCGAGACTCCAAGGACTTCAAGGAGAGAACCCTGGCTTTGACCGCGCAGGATTTCGTTGGCCGTACTTGCGGACTGCTCACTCATGACGTTCAGCTACCTCTTCGAAAGAAAGCTCGGCGATTTCCAATGTCTTCAGAGCGGTCTCCAAATCCTCGCTTGGATGAGTCTTAAAAGACTTGCCGGTCCTCAGGCGTTCTGTCAAGCGGTAAAAAGAAAGGATTCGCAAAACCGCTAGCCGAGATGATGAGCAATCGGGGCTTTCGCTTTTGCATTGCACATATGCGACGATACAACCGGTTCTCAAAGTATCCCTGGCTTCTGTTCGGTAGCGTGTCCATCGTTTTTCCTTCCCACGCTGGAGGGAGAGGAGTTAGTAAGAATGTCGGAAATCGGGATAGATGTGCTCATTATTGCGCTGCTCATTCTGGCTAATGGTGTGTTCGCGCTTTCCGAGGTGGCTGTGGTTACGGCGCGAAAGTCCCGTCTTCAGGATTGGGCGAGCAAGGGTAATACGAAGGCAAAAACAGCTTTGGAGCTTGCCAACACACCCAACCCTTTCCTATTGGCGGTACAAATAGGCATCACCTTAGTCGTCATCCTGGCGGGCGCATTTGGGGGGAGAGCTCTTGCCGACCCCGTGGCAGCCTCCATCGCCTTTGTTCCCGTCTTCGAACCCTACAGCCAGGCCCTTGCCTTGGCGTTGGTGGTCCTTGGCATCACCTACTTTTCGCTCGTCATCGGCGAATTGGTTCCCAAGCGTCTCGCTGCGCGCTATCCCGAGACAGTCGCGACCGTCGTTGCCATCCCCCTCCGCTGGATCTCGAAGATATCATCTCCGATGGTTCGCCTCCTGAGTATTTCCACCGACGCGGTGTGCTACCTCTTTGGGAAACAGCAAGCTCAAGAAGCGTCGGTTACGGAGGAGGAGATCAAAACGTTGGTTCAACAAGGCACTGAGGCGGGTGTCTTCGAGGAATCGGAGCAAGACATGATGGAAGCCGTGCTCCGTCTGGGCGATAAGACCGCTCGGTCGCTCATAACGCCAAGAACAAAGATTGCGTGGATCGATCTTGGAGACTCCATCGAACAGATTCGCGAGAAAATCATTCAAAGCGGTCATTCCCGGTTTCCAGTAGCGACGGAAACTCTCGATAATGTCACCGGCATAGTGCAAGCGAAAGATTTGTTGGCCATGAGTCTAGCGGGAAGGCCTTTGGATCTGAAAGCTCTGATACAACAGCCGCTGTTTGTTCCCAGGACGATTTCTGTCTTGGCCTTGTTGGAATCCTTCAAGAAGTCCGGCAAGCATATTGCGTTGGTGGTCGACGAATATGGTGGCATCGAGGGATTACTGACGCACCATGATATTCTAGAGGCTATTGCCGGCGACATGCCTTTGGGCGCGAAGCCTAACGATCCAAAAGCTGTGCAGCGTCACGATGGCTCTTGGCTGTTGGACGGCATGCTCAGCGTAGACGAATTTAGAGAAATCTTTCATCTAGAAAGCTTACCTGGAGAAAAAAAAGACGCCTACCAGACTTTGGGCGGTTTCGTGTTTACCCAGATGGGACGCGTTCCGTCCGTAGCCGAATCGTTTGAATGGAATGATTTGCGCTTTGAGGTTGTAGATATGGACGGAAAGCGGATCGACAAGGTGCTGGTCACTTCCGTCGAGAAAAAAGAAGCGGAGCCCGCCGTCAAATCGGAGTTTGTGCATCGAGATTGATCCGAAATCTGAAATTAGTCGGCCCACCTAGTTCCGCAGTTTTGATAACGCTGGAGAAGGTCAGCGCCGGGTGGAAAAATTGGGCCGTATTTGTTAGAGGGTTTCAAGGAGATCGCCGTAATGTTGAAAGTCATTCCTGTAGAAGAAGCCATAGGGATGCCACTGGCCCACGACATCACCGAGATCGTGCCCGGCAAGCATAAAGGTCCCGCCTTTCGGCGTGGCCACATCGTGCGAAAGGAAGATATCTCAAAACTGCTCGACGTGGGGAAAAGACATCTGTACGTTATGGAGCTCGAAAAAGATGAGCTCCATGAAGAAGACGCAGCGCGTCGATTGGCCAAGGCGGCCGCGGGTCCGAATCTCAAATTGACCGACCCGGTGGAGGGACGGGTCAATCTGGTAGCGGAAATATCGGGCTTGCTGAAAATCGATGCTGATCTTCTCTATCGCTTCAATTCATTGGGTGATCTAATGATGGCTACCCTGCCGTCGAATCGTTATGTGAGGCAAGGCGACGTGGTGGCGGGCACCCGAACGATCCCGGTGGTTGTGAAAGAGGCTTTGATCGAGCAAGCCGAAGCCCTGTGCAAGGATCATCCAATCGTGAAGGTTTTGCCGACGCCCTCGCGCAAGATTCATCTGATCGTAACCGGCAGTGAAGTTTATTCCGGCCGAATCAAGGACGGTTTCGAACCTGTGGTAAGAAAGAAAGTCGCCGAAATGGGCTCGGACCTTGCAGACAAGCAATTGGCGACGGATGATCCGGATCAGATTTCCAAGCTCATTAAGAACGCGCAGGGGGCAGGCGCTGAGATCATTCTGGTCAGCGGCGGCATGTCCGTCGATCCCGACGACAAAACCCCCGAAGGCATCCGCCGCAGCGGCGCGAAAGTGGAGTCGCATGGATTCCCTATCCTGCCTGGCTCGATGTTTGTCATGGCTTATTTGAACGAAACACCGGTCTTGGGGCTATCCGGTTGCGTACTTCATGACCCGTTTACGGCTTTCGACATTTTGTTGCCGAGACTGTTGGCGGGAGAGAAAATTACCCGGGCCGACATCATGGCCATGGGACATGGCGGGCTGCAAAAAAAACACGACCACTAACGGAAATAGACGATGGCAGATGGAGGATGGCTATCCTCGATCTTCCATCCTCAATCCTCGGTTTTGGAAGGGAAAGAGCTATGGACGTTTTGCGAACTCTCAAAGAGCGCTGTGATCCAAAATACGCGGCATTAATCGTCGTCGACGTGCAGAATGATTTCGTCAGCCCGGAGGGCAGTGCGGGAAAAAGAGGCGAGGATGTGAGCGCGGCGTTAGCCATGGTGCCGAATCTTCTACGGCTAATCAATGAAGCGCGGCGCATTGGCCTAACTGTTGTTTACATCAGGACGACGCATAGCGAATGGACCGACACTCCTTCTTGGATCTATCGTAGCTCACAAAAAAGCGGCCTGAACACTTGCCGAGAAGGAACCTGGGGCGCGGAGTTCTATGACGGCATCGCACCGCTCCCCAGTGAGAGAGTGGTAATTAAACATCGCTACAGTGCCTTTATCAACACTGACCTAAACACGGTCCTCAAGGCACGCAATATTCAGAGCGTTCTGGTGTGCGGGGTGGCCACCAATGTCTGTGTCGAGACCACGGCGCGCGACGCCTATATATATGACTATTATGTAACTATGATCGATGACTGCTCCGCGGCTTATGAAGCAAAGTTGCATTTGGGCACGCTGGAGAACATGCGACGTCACTTTGGCTTGGTGGCGTCTTCAACCGAGATCATCGGGACGTGGAAAGGGCTGGAGAAACAGGCGGTGGGGTTATAATTACCGTTCAGTAAGTTCAAAGCGGTTAATAAAAAGGCCTGGCAGGAATCCTGCCAGGCCTTTTGCGTTCAAGGTTCTTAAAGTAAGGAGTCTCTGCTACGGAACCTACTTCATCAATTCGGCATTGATTCTCTCTAGCGCTTCCAGCGGTGGCTGAAGGTCATCCTGGGTCAATTCAGATAACGGTATGTCGCAGAGATTCAACTCTTCAGCAAACTCCTTGCGATTCGGATTGTAGTAAATCAAGCCCGTCAAAAACTTTCCTTCGGCAATAGCCGCGTGGATCGCTGAGATCGCTTGCATCTTGTTGGTGGGATCGTAGTCTTTACTTAGCTTGTGCAAAATGATGTGCGAGCCGTCGTGCAATTCCACCGCGTGATCGGTCCCTTCATCATAATCGGCTTCGATATTTTCGTAAGGCGGAATGAAATCGATGTCATGGATCGGGTCGAGGTGGCCTTTAGCATATTTGAGGCTCTTGGTGGATCCTTCGTGGTTGTTGAAGGTTACACAGGGGCTAATAACGTCGAGAATGGCGCTTCCCGAATGGGCCAGAGCACCTTGGATCAGGGGGGTGAGCTGTTTGCGATCGCCGGAAAAACTACGGGCGACATAAGTGGCTCCAAGTGTAATTGCCAACTCGGCCATGTCGATGGCGGGAATATCATTGACCTTTCCGCCTTTCATGACGGAGCCGACATCGGCGGTGGCGGAGAATTGGCCTTTGGTTAGTCCGTAAACGCCATTATTTTCTATTATGTAAGTGATATTCACGTTACGCCGCATCATGTGGCAAAAGTTGCCCAAGCCAATAGCAGAGGTGTCACCATCGCCGGAAACCCCTATGGGCATCAACGCGTGGTTGGCCAGATTGGCGCCGGTTGCCACCGCTGACATTCTGCCGTGAACGGCATTAAAGCCGAATGATTGACTCAGAAAATAGGCGGGCGTTTTGGAGGAACAGCCGATACCGCTCAATTTAACCACCTTGCGAGGGTCAATGCTATTTTCGAAATACGCGCGCATGACCGACGCTGAAATCGCGTCGTGACCGCAGCCTCGGCACATGGTGGAGGGCGCCCCTTCATAGTCCTTTTCCGTTAAGTTAATCCGATTGAGTTTTGCTTCTGCCATGATTCTACCTTACATCTGTGCTGTTTTTAATTCCGCCGATTGTGCTGCATCGAAGATTTGTTTTACCACTTCCCCGGCGGTAACTGGGAGTCCATTGTAGACCAAAATGCTGATGATTTTTGATCCCAGGTCAGGATGCTCGTCTTTTATGATTGCCGCCATCTGAGCATCGCGGTTCTGCTCTACGAAGTATATGGTGTCATGCTCCACCAAGAAATCCCGTACCTCCTTCGTAAGCGGCAGGGCCCGGATTAACATGTGGTTGGTTTTCAACCCCCGGGCTTTCAACCTGTCCCGAGCCTCGCGCACCGCCTCGTAGCTGGAACCATAACAGATGATTCCGGTTTTGACCCCTCTTTCCTTCTCCACGATTGGCTTGGGGACAAATTTCCGGGCGGTCTCAAACTTCTTTTTCAGTCGATCGAGAATGTATTTATAGTCGTTTTCATCTTCGGAGTACCTGGCGTCGGCGTCGTGGCCCGATCCGCGTGTGAAGTAGGAGGCCATGCGGTGCGGATTTCCGGGCACGGTTCTGTAAGGTATGCCGTCGCCGTCCTGATCAAAGTAACGGCGGAACTTTTTGCCGGCTTTGGTCCATTCCTCAAGTTGCTCTGCGCTTAATCGCTTGCCGTAGTCGTAGGGTTCTTTTTCCAATTTGAGAGGGTCCGAAGACCAAAAATTCATACCCAGATCGAGATCCATAGCCACGAAAACCGGCGTTTGAAATCGGTCAGCGAAATCGAAACTCCGGCGCGCGAAATCAAAGCAGGAATTCATGTCATGGGGAATCAACAGAATATGGCGAGTGTCGCCATGGGAAGCACCATACATGAGAGAGATGTCCGCTTGCTGCGTCCGTGTCGGGAGACCGGTCGAAGGGCCGCCGCGCTGGATGATAAAAAACACGCACGGAATCTCGGCATAGTAGGCGAGGCCGATAGTTTCGTTCATCAATGAGACCCCGGGCCCGGAAGTAGAGGTCATGGCGCGGGCTCCGGCCCACCCAGCACCGGCAACCATGCCTGCGGACGCGATCTCATCTTCAGCCTGAACGATGGCATACGTTCGTTTATCGTTTTTGGGCTTGCGCAACCGGGGCAGGTAATACTCCATGGCTTCTGCGAGGGAGCTCGATGGCGTGATGGGATACCAACAAATGACCGAGGCTCCACCGTAAATCGCCCCCAATGCGGCCGCCGTGTTGCCCTCCGTTATGATTTTGCCTTTGTTGCCATTAGGGATCACCTGCAGCCGAGCGATATTTTGCGTGAAGCCTTTCTCCTTTACGTACTGGTAGCCGGCGTCGATACAAAGAAGGTTAGACTCGATCACTGCGGGTTTTTTCCCGAAGGTGTCCTCCAGCACGGCCTTGATAACCTCCATATCAATGCCGAACAAATAGGCCAGCGCGCCGACGTAGATCATGTTGCGTTGTTTTGCGCGTAGAGGTGAAGCTGGTACCAGTTTCGCGATTAACTTATTGGCCGGAACACCTACGTATTGAATCCCATCACGTTTCAAATGAGCTGGGAGGGGAGTGGAGTCATCATGGAGAATCAAACCGCCATCCCGCACCCGGTAAATGTCCTTGGCGGCGGTAGCGTCATTGAACATGACCATTACGTCGATAACGTCTTTGCGGCTTAAATAGCCCTCGGCGGAGGCCCGAATTTGGTACCAAGTGGGCAAGCCCTGAATATTCGATGGAAACATATTCTTCGAAGAGCAGGGAATGCCCATTTTAAAGATCGCCTTGAACAGTATGTTGTTCGAGGATGCGCTTCCTGACCCGTTCTCGGTGGCGACACAGATGTTTAGATCATTGATTGTAGGGGTATCCAAAATACGACCTCCTTCAGAATACAATTCTCCAATCCTAGCATATTTCTCTTAAAAGACAATATGTTAGCCTGGTGTATACTGATCCTCGGAATCATAGTATTCCTGGACTTCTTTCCAGGTTTGTCGAACCCTTTCGTCGATGTTGAAGGCCGCGGCGTATTGTAAGATATCGGGCATAGAAACGATGCCTATAAGTTCACCCTCTGGGTCTATAACCGGCAGGTTTCTGATGTCTCGCCTGTACATCTCAGTCAAAGCTTCGCCAATGAGCGCTGTACCCGCCATTGTGACTAGAGGCGAGGTCATCACTTGCTTCACCTGAGTCTTTTTCGTATCAATCCCCTTGGCAGCGACCCGTTTGAGAACGTCCCGTTCGGTAAAGATACCACGCGGTTTTCCAGCGGCCGAAACGACAATCGAGGCGACGCCTCTTTGGATCATGAGGTCGATGGTTTCATAAACCGATGAGCTTTCGTCTACGGACAAGGCCCCGCCCGACACAAGGCTTCCAAGTGTTTTCGTCTCGCTCATTCCTTGCCCCAACTCGACCGCAAGTCCAAGAATGCGGCGCATAGAGACGATGCCGACGATTTTTCCTCTCTTTCCGCGCACCAGGAGATGGCGGTACTTTCCTCGGTACATTTTGCCAAAAGCTTCGATGATGTGAGTTTCCTCGCGGACCGCGCGTATCGGCGAGGTCATCACTTCTTTGATCAGTGATTTTCGAGGGTCGCTGTTATTGTTCACGACCCGCTTCAGAACGTCTTTTTCAGTAAAAATGCCAACCGGCACTTCCTTATTGGTGACGATAATGCGCCCAACGTCGGCCGCTACCATCATTTCCAAGACCTCTTGAATCGAACTTACGACCGAGGCAGTCGTTAAGTTCGTAGTCATTATCTCGCTGACTTTGTTAGAAAGCACAGGACACCTCCATAGATGGCGAATTACTCGAAGGTCCTAATAACTACGGGGCGAGCGTCTAAATTAATATAACATCTTTTCCCCTTCGGGGCACAAGCAGGGTCGAAATATTTTTCTCGTGTCCATAGTCGATGCGGAGGATTGCGACCGGGCGGAGAAGCGTGTTAGATATATATCGTTTCCAGGGAGCCGTATCATGAGCCGCAGGGAAACCGAATTCGATCGCGAGCTGGTCACCGAGACCAAGAAAAAGCTCAAAAAACCTCCCCTCTACAAAGTTTTACTGCACAATGACGATTATACTACCAAGGAGTTCGTTGTGCAGGTGTTGCAGTACGTTTTCCATAAGGAACATACCGAAGCGGTTCAAATCATGCTCCATGTACACAAAAAAGGCATTGGAGTGGCCGGGGTTTATACCTATGAAGTCGCGGAAACCAAAGTGACTTTGGTCGAAGGTCTGGCCCGGCAGCACGAATATCCACTGAAATGCACGATGGAAGAGGCTTAGAATGATCAGCAAGGAGCTGGAAGGAACGCTAAATACGGCTTTGAAGGAAGCGAAGAGCCGGCGCCATGAATATGTCTGCTTGGAGCATCTTCTTTACGCCTTGCTGCAAGACAAAGACGCCAGCGGCGCGATCATTAATTGCGGCGGCGACATCGACCGGCTCCGGAAGGGTTTAGAGGAGTTCTTTCAAACCCATCTGGAGACTCTTCCCGGGGGGTCGGACCATCAACCTCAGCAGACCCTCAGCTTTCATCGCGTGCTGCAGCGTGCGGTGATCCATGCTCAGTCGGCGGAAAAAAAGGAGATCAACGGAGGTAATCTATTAATCGCGATGTTTCGCGAGCCGGATTCCTACGCGGTCTACCTCTTGCAGGAACAAGGTATCACGCGCTTCGATCTGGTGAATTACATTTCCCATGGAATCTCAAAGATTGCGACGGCAGAGGAATGGCCTCAGAGCGAGGAGGAGCAGGGTGAAGAGGAAAAACCGGACCGGCGGGTCAAACCTCTCGAAGCTTTCGCAGTTAACTTGGTAGCGAAAGCCCAGCAAGGCAATATCGATCCGCTCATCGGACGGGACGACGAGATCGAACGGACGATTCACGTTCTCTGTCGGCGGCGCAAGAATAATCCGATTTACGTCGGCGACCCCTGCGTCGGAAAAACGGCGTTGGCCGAGGGGCTGGCGCTGAAAATCCATCACGGCGAAGTCCCTGACGTTCTGAAAGACGCCGTGATCTACGCGCTCGATATGGGCGCGCTACTCGCCGGCACGAAATTTCGCGGCGATTTCGAGGCGCGTCTAAAAGGAGTTTTAGCCGGTCTTAAGAAACTGCCCAACTCCATTCTTTTCATCGACGAGATTCACACTATCGTTGGCGCCGGCGCAACCAGCGGCGGGTCGATGGACGCCTCAAATATTCTAAAGCCTGCCCTCGCGTCGGGAGAATTGAAGTGTATTGGTTCGACGACGTATCATGATTACAAGAGCTACTTTGAAAGAGATCGGGCCTTAGCGCGCCGTTTCCAGAGGATCGAAGTTCCTGAACCCAGCCAGGACGAGGCCTATAAAATCCTTGAGGGCTTGAAGCCGCACTATGAGAAACACCACGGAGTCCACTACAGCACCGGAGCTATTCGTGCGGCGGTCCAGCTTTCAGCCAAGCACATTAACGATCGAAAATTGCCGGATAAAGCCATCGACGTTATTGACGAAGTCGGCGCAGCGGTGAAAATCCAGCCGCCGGACAAGCGCAAGAAATCCATCGGTGCGAAAGATATTGAAAGAATCGTCGCCAAGATCGCCAAAATTCCACCCCGTAGCGTTTCGACATCGGACAAGGAACAACTGCAAAATCTGGACAGAGATTTAAAGCTAACCGTCTTCGGCCAAGATACGGCCATCGACACGCTGACAAGCACGATAAGACTTTCGCGTTCAGGTCTCGGCCATCCCGAAAAACCCATCGGTTGTTTCCTCTTCTCAGGCCCCACAGGCGTTGGCAAGACGGAGGTGGCGAAACAACTGGCGCAAATCATGGGCATTGAGTTTATTCGCTTCGACATGAGCGAATATATGGAGAAGCACACGGTCTCCCGCCTGATCGGCGCGCCTCCGGGTTATGTCGGTTTCGACCAGGGGGGTCTCCTGACCGACGCCATCAACAGAAATCCGTATGCCGTGCTGCTCCTCGATGAAATAGAGAAGGCGCATCCCGATTTGTTCAATATTCTCCTTCAGGTGATGGACCACGCGGCCCTTACGGACAACAATGGTAAGAAAGCTGACTTTAGAAACATCATCTTAATCATGACCACCAACGCGGGCGCGCGGGAGATGAGTGGCGCGCCGCTGGGCTTCGGTGCACGGTCCAATGCCGGCAAAGGCAAAGAAGCGATTGAAAAGATGTTCAGCCCTGAATTTCGCAACCGCCTCGACGCGATGATTGTCTTTAATTCGTTGAGCATGGAAATTATCGAACGGGTAGTGGATAAATTCATTATCGAGCTCGATCACCAGCTCAACGAGAAGAAGGTTTTCTTGCAACTCACCGTAAAGGCGCGACGCTGGCTCGCGGAAAAAGGCTACGACCCGTCCTTTGGGGCGCGCCCGATGGCGCGGTTGATTCAAAACGAGATCAAACGCGTCTTGGCCGACGAAATTTTATTCGGCCGACTTCAGAGCGGCGGCAAGGTCGAGGTGGACGAAAACGAAAACAAGCTCGCGTTCACCTACAGTCCGCTCGCCCCCTAAAAAATCCTCCGCCTGTTGGTTTCGTTCCGCATTCGGTGCCGGTTTTCATGGAACAACTGATCGTCGCGGTATTTTTTGCCCTCTTTGCCCTCGAATTTGTCGTCGAGTTTGGTCTTAACGAGTTAAACCTCCGCTATGTGCGCGCGTATTGGGCAGAAAAGAAGCTCCCTGATTTTTTCCAACGAAACATGAGTGCCGAAGAGTACGAAAAGTCCGTTCAGTACACCCTCACGAAAGCGCAATTTCAACGTTGGGCGGAGATCTACGGTCGACTGGTCACCCTGATCGTTCTTTTTGGCGGATTGCTTCCGTTCATGGATCGCTTCTCGAAAGATCTAGCCAGCCGGTTCTTTTCGATAACGCACGCTCAAGGGTTAATTTTCTGCTTTGGCGTTGCTCTGGTTTTCTCCATAGCGAGTTTGCCCGCCGATCTTTATTCGACCTTTAAGCTCGAAGCGCGCTTCGGCTTCAACAAGACGACTTGGAAGCTGTATTCGACCGATAAGCTCAAAGGACTCGTGCTCGGTATCCTCATCGGATTGCCCTTTCTTTTCGTTGTCCTCTGGCTGATGGAGGCAACCGGCTCTTATTGGTGGATCTGGACTTTTTTCTTCGTTTCGGGATTCCAGCTGCTGATGGTGATTGTTTATCCTACGCTGATCGCGCCGCTGTTTAACAAGTTCGAGCCGTTGCCCGAAGGCGAGTTACGGGATCGAATAATGCGTCTGGCAGAGCAGGTGGGCTTTAAGACGAATGGAATTTTTTCGATGGACGGATCGAAACGCTCGGCGCACTCCAACGCTTACTTCACCGGGATCGGAAAGACGAAACGAATCGTTCTGTTCGATACCTTGATTGCACAGATGACCCTTGATCAGGCAGTCGCGGTGCTGGCGCACGAGATGGGCCATTATAAAATGAAACACATTCGCCGCATGCTGGTGGTTCAGACAGTTTTTCTTCTTTTCGGCCTTTATATCTTAAGTTTTCTGCTGAACTACAGACCTCTATTCGCGGCCTTTGGCTTGGACAATCCTTCGAACCCTGCCGCGCTTGTGCTTTTCAGTTTGCTCTCCGGGCCGTTTACCTTCTATCTGGGCCCGTTAATCAACCGGCTTTCCCGCAAGCACGAATACGAGGCTGATCGATTTGCCATTCAGACGCTCCGCAACCGTCGGCCTATGGAGGAGGCGCTGATTAACCTAACGGTCAAGAATCTGTCGAATCTGACGCCGCACCCATGGTATTCCGCCTACCATTATTCTCATCCCACGCCAACAGAACGGATCGGCGCAATCCGGGCGATTTCAGTTTGACTATCCGATTGTTTGCTTAAAAGTGGGCAATCAAGAAATGGTCGGGGCGAGTGGATTTGAACCACACCGATAAGAAAACGCCCAGCAAATGAAAGCGCCTGTAACCCTAAGTGGTTGCGGCGCTTTCGCCGTTTATGGCGCATCGTTGCGCGTCCCAAAAAGTCCCGCGTTCCACCCATCAATGCCCGCAAGAACCGAAACCGTTTCGGTTTTTTGCGGGAATTGATGGGTGGAACGCGGGACTTTTTGGGACGCACAACGATGCGCCATAAACGACGAAAGCGCCGCAACCACTTAGGGTTACAGGCGCTTTCACTTGCTCCGCGTTTTGCTATCGGTGTGGTTCAAATCCACTCGCCCCGACCATTTCTTGATTGCCCACTTTTAAGCAAACAATCGGATAGTCAAACTGAAATCGCCC
>JAHKKJ010000346.1 GCA_020027655.1 Deltaproteobacteria bacterium
TAGTGGTCGATCTCTTCAGCTGCGGTGCGCGCTACAATTAACTGGTCCAGCTTCGTCGATGCCGCGGGCAGCATTTTTTCCACATAAAGGTGCGGACCGGGGCACGACAATCCCCGAGTTCGCGACATTAAGGTCGACGAGGTTCTTGACGATAGCATCAGCCGAGAGCGGGTTTATCAAAGGGTCGGGATTGAAATAGACATTTTGGGGCCTGGTCGTTTCCACGCGATGCAGCTAGTCTTCATCCTCGACCCGGCATGCAAACCCCGTCGTTTCTTGCCGGCAGCGGACAATTACGTCTACCGGCAGCTACCTCATCCGCTTCACAGTTTCTGAGAAAATTCCGCTAAATTCCCCTCTTACTTCTAATTGCAGCGTGACAATCAAAGCTGGAAATCGTCTGGTCCGGTGGCATGCCTGTTGCTCAATATCCAGCACTTCGGAACCACGGTAAAACATCACTAAATCCGAAGCGAAACGGGAGTCTTCATGCTGAGACTGATTTTCTTGCTGATCGCATTAATTGCTTTGAGAGATCCTTTGCAGGCGCAATCAGACGACGCCAAGAACTGCGCGGCCACAACGGAACGAAACGATTTTGACCTCGCCATTGATCATTGCACGGCAGCTCTTCAATCAGGCCAGCTCTTGGATCAAGACCTCGCCGCCATCTTCAATAATCGCGGCCTCGCCTATTACCACAAGAAAGACTACGACCGCGCCATTGAAGACTACGACCAAGCCATACGCTTGGGCCTGAAGGATTCCAACTCCTTCTATCGTCGTGGGCTCGCGTACTTTGAAAAGAACGACTACAGCCGGGCTATCCAGGAATTCGATGAAGCTCTCAGATCCGATCCTGACAATGTCGCAGCCTTGCAGAAACGTGGCTCGGCCTACGAAGCAAAAAAAGACTACGACCAAGCCATTCGAGATTACGATCGCGCGATCGGTTTGCAACCAAACTATGGTCCAGCGTTTGTAAGACGCGCTACCACCTATCAGGAAAAACGTCAGTATGAGCGGGCACTCGCCGACTACGAAGCGGCGACCCAAGTCGATCCAAAGTTTGCCTCTGAGCGTCCCAAGGCTTTCTTGTTTTTCTACCTAGGCCACATGACCCAAAGCGCGGAGATGTTTGAGAAACACATGGGTCATTCTCTTTCGTTACCTGGTGGAGGCCAAAATCGGCAACTCGCTGGCTGCTGCTCGTGATCTAGAAGTCGATGCGACAAAGCTCAAAGAGCGCCGTTGGCCCTCCCCCATCATAGACTTTCATCTGGGAAGAATTGACGAGAAGGCGATGTTCGCAGCCGCCAACGACTCTGATCCGAAGATTAAAAATGAAAAGACCTGTGCGGCGAATTTCCACGCAGGAGAGTCCAGACTTTTTAGAGCGCAAGTCAGTGCCGCGATCCCTTTGCTGCGCGCCGCGGCGAAAGACTGCCCGTCGCACTTTTACGAATCCCACGGAGCCAGCACGGAACTGAAGCGGCTGGGTCAATAGCAGGCTGGTGAGATGAAAGTTCAAGTGGTTTAAAAGGTTCAAAGTGTGCGTCGCCTTTCGGAGAAACCACACCATGAACAGCTCCCACAAATTACACGCCTTCTCCCTCACTTGGCATCGTGGAAAATAATTCCTAACGTGTACCTCTCACCCGTGTGAATGGTGCTCACTCCATGCCGAAGATTGGCTCGGTAATAACCTCGCGCGCCGCGAACCGGGCGATGATGAACTGCAAAGATGACCGCGTCGCCCTGGTTTGGAGAGAGCACCTCGACGCGGGATTGCTTGCGCGGCCGCTGCTCGGCGAGAACGAATTCACCGCCCTCGAAATCCCTCCCTCTCCGGCTCAAGAAGAAAGTGACTTGAAAAGGAAATATCATCTCGCCGTATAGATCCTGATGCAGACAATTGAAATCGCCGGGGCCGTATTTAAGCATTAAAGGTGTGGGTCGCTTTTGACCCCCCCGGTGACATTGCTCGATAAACTCCCCAAGCGTCCCAGGATACCGCCTCCTCTTGCTCCCCAGTCGAGCAAGCCACTCGTTTGCCAGGGGCGCGAGACGAGGATAAAAGGAACACCGGAGTTGCTGAACAATCGAGGGTAGTGGATAAGCAAAATATTTATACTCGCCCTTCCCGAAGGCGTAGCGTTCCATGTCGATCCGACTGCGAAACTTTCGGTCGTCGGCATAGACGGCAGCTATCTCTTCACATGCCGTCTGCGCGAGCACAGCGGGAATGAGCGCAAAGCCGCGCTCATCGAGGTGAGACAGCGTCCCCGGCCAGTTAATTGCGTGTTCACGGAACGGTTCAGGTAGACTCATTCGAGCGTTATCGTTTCGCCGCATAGAAGCAGTTCAAAACGTTCAAGCCGTTTCCGCCGAAGGACGGATCCGTCCGAAGCCCTGTGGCGGACAAATCGTTCAAAGCGTTGAAAGCAGGCTCTCGGATCTGAGATATTGAGCAGCATCCCCTTGGCTTCAAAATTCGACAACGTCACAGCGCAACTTGCTATCGAGGCGGCAACGGGCCGCCATCAGCAAGTTTCTTGTAGAGCGCTATGACTTCTGGGTCGCGTGGCAGCTCTCTTACGGCTTTCTCTACTTCTTCTCCGGTGAGAGGCGTCGGTTCTCGACCCATGAGTTTCTTGAAATCCTGCTGGAAGCCGGGATCTTTAAAGGTCTTGGCCATCGCTTCACGCAGGATCTTCACCAACTCGGGGGGAGTTCCGGGCGAAAGATGATGCGGCCAACGCGGCACTTGGAAGGCGCGCAGTAGGTCGAGCACCTGGCGCTCTCTCTCGTTGCGCGCGAAGGCGTCCAGATCGGGAAGACCGGGCAGACGAGGATCGGTCTTGCCTTTAGGATTACTGATGGTGACGAGAAAATGAATCGTGTCCTTTATATCTTTTCGTAACACACTGTCGAAATTGCTCGTCGTCCTGGCGTCCAACTCACCAGCGCCCATGGCGACGTCCATTTCCGGATCGGTAAAGCCCACGACGAATTTGGGATCCTTGAAGTTGAGATAGTAAGCAAACATCCGCGCAGTGACATAAACCGAATGGCCTACCGAGTTCGCGCCGATGCGCATCCCGGAAGTGCTCCGTAGTTTCTCGAGACTGTCGACACCGGTCGCTTTCCGAGTGAAGAATAGGTAGGGATTGCCGGTCTCAGTGGAGCCCAGGTAGATGAATTTGTCGATATCGTAGTTGCTCCCCGGCAGGCCCAGAATGGGCCCGGGAATCATGGCACCGGCGGAGCCGATCTTGAGTCCATCGGGTTTCGCCGTGTAGAAATAGTTCGCCGCCTTTCTGCCGGAGGCGCCGTCCATAAACTCCATGACGATAGTCGGGTTGCCGGGGATATATTTTTTTAGGTACGGCATGAGCGCTCTGGATTGAAATTCTCCCGAGCCGCCGGGCCCTCCGCCCCGGATAATCGTAATCGTCTTACCCTGATAGAAAGGCGTCTGGGAGAGAGCCGGATGCGCGGTCAACAGGCAGATGGCGATAAACAGCAACGCTGGGAAATTCGGTTTTTTTGCGAAGCCCATGATTTTACCTCCGACGAATTCTTACACTTCCAAATGTGAAAATTTATCTCTAACATTTCATGCTTCGAAACATTTCATCGCGCCAAGACGCCAAGGTCACAAAGACTCTTTGTTATCTTTCTTCCTCGGCGCGCCCTTTGCGCCTTTGCGCGAAACCCGCGCTGAGTCTCTACCCCTTCTGTATCTCCCCCTTAAGCGAGACTAACCTGATCCTAACGAGACGGGCCTCGTCCCCACCATGTGCCGTTCGCCCATAGAATTCTGTCGTTGTGAATTTCTCCACGTAATCCGCCCTCCCAGTCGACGGCCCGGACAGAGTTAGGAGGATCGTACACAAGTACACTCCTCCCGCCCGACTCGTTCCTCACTTCAAGCCCCTGAGGGGTGGACAGGATTAGGCAAAGTTTATCCGGTGAGCCACCCGCGTACCATGTCCCCTCTAACCGGTGCCGCTGTCTCCCCGCCTGATCCTCCGCGACGATGCAAGCGGAAAGAAACAACCCGACTACCAACAAGACCAATAATCTCGTAGCCTTCATAGCATGAGCTAACCTCCGTTTCGCTATGTGAACTTTTCTCCTTATCAATGACTACTCGGACGACTAAAGAGTATTCTGTTCCGCATACATAGTCCAAGAGTTCTTTAGGCCATTGCGATTCTCTTAGTCATCCCTAACGGTTCAAATACTTTTTCATTAGACCATTGATAAAGTCTTGAATCGCCGGAGACACGACAACGAGTTGCCGCAGGATTGGGTCCGCTTCGTCAGCCAGCAGTATCTGAGCATCATCACCACTGACCTTTTTCAGTTCAGCCTTAAATTCCGCGCCTTCCTTCATGCGTGCGAAGGCGTCTCGCAAGACGCGCAGGATATCCGCGGGCGTTTTTGGCGGCGCATGCAGGGGACGGCCTATGCTGTCTGAGCCTGCCCAGATTGTATAGGCTTGCCACGCTATCCCGGCGGGGCGTTGCTCCTTCGCCAGATCCTCGAACACAGGCACCTCAGGGAACTCGGATCTCCTTTGGAACGATCCGGCCGCGGTCAGCATGCCCTGCTGGACAAACGGGCTAAAACCCTCCGCCACGAGCTTGCGCAGAGTGGGCAGAGTCGCGGTCGGGTAGATGTCAGTTTCGTTTCTTTCAAAGGCAAGAAGAATCTCGCCCCCGCCGGGATACCCTTGAACCCAGCGCACGTTCCATTTCAGAAACTCTGCGCCCCACAGAAAGATAGCGTTCCAGCTTTCGTCTCCCGATCGAACTCCGACTTTGAGGGGTTCGCCAGAACTTGTAAGGCGATCGAGGCTTTTTTTCCGAATTAGAGCCACTGAAGTCCCACGGCGAACACTCCCGATCACCGGCCAAAACCGAAGATCGTGTTTGGCCTCTTTAACGCCCATGGCCTGTTGATTGATACTGGTGGTACTTGTGTAGTGAAGCGTTAAACCGTCGGGCTTGGCAAATTGCTCAAACCAGTTACTCGCCACCGTGCCTCCGGCCCCAGGCATGTTTTGCACGATAATAGTCGGATTTCCCGGAATCTGGAGCGGTAAGAAGCGGGCGAGCATCCGAGCCTCAGTATCCACTCCACCGCCGCCGGGAAAACCCGCGATGATTCGAATCGTCTTGCCGTTGAAATAGACTTCTTGGGCGGCCAAAAGATGTAAGCCTGGAGAGAAAAGAATCGAGAAGGCAATAAGAATACGATAAGCTGCTTTCTTCGTCATTGATGATCCTCCGTCGAATGATTGCTATTCATCGGGAATTCTATTGCGCCGATTTTAATTGGGCGAAGCATGGAGAACCTATGCATCAAATCTCGAATCCGTGTCAACGGACAGGGAAAGCTAACAAAGATTTCTAGAGGCAAAAGCCTGACCAACGGTTCCGCTGCCGTTCCCGCAAATCGTCGAAGCTGGACAGCTGCCCATAACTGAGATAGCTTTTATATCAGCCGGCAGTAAGATGGATAGAAGGTAAACTATTTTGTTTTGCATCGAAGGGAATTCTGAATGTCTCTCTCGCGTAAACACTCGTTTGCGGGTGAGCCGATGAGCCACATATGAAAAGGGTAACACTTTACAGCTCCAGCCGATCGTCGATGACCGGGCGGACAACGCCGACTAACTATCCGGACCAACTCAAAAGTCCCGATCAAGTGCGCGAAAGCCCTTCCGCTCAATTAGCCAGTCAACAACTCCGCTTCTCCTGGCGAAACTTCTGCGCACGCCATAAACGGCTGCTATGGGTCGCAGCCGGCGGGCTATTCGCACTGCTTCTCGTGTATGCGCATACGGCGATCACGCCTCCGACGCGCCAGATCACTCAGGAAGATATCCGCGCCGCGGTGCTTCATACGCTGGAGACCAGCACCCTTCCGTCGCCCGCAGCGAAAGCGTACGAGGTCATTCGACCGTCCATTGTTCGCGTGCGTGGGTTGGCACCAGACAAAGCCGGAGGTGAGGACACCGAGAAGAGCGTCGGCACCGGGGTCGTCATCGTCGACAAAGGCATCA
>JAHKKJ010000347.1 GCA_020027655.1 Deltaproteobacteria bacterium
CTGCGGCCTGGATCAAGGAGGCTACGATTGTGCAGCCAGGCCAGCCGCAGCCCCCTACCGGCGGCTACGGCTATCAGGTCTGGATATTGGCGGGCGAGCGGCGGATGTTCGTGCTCCGCGGCATACGTGGCCAGGCGATCTTCGTCGATCCAGCGAGCCGACTCGTCATGGTCCACACGGCAGTCCGGAAACAGCCCCGCGATCCGGGCATCCGAGAGGAGAACGCTCTCTGGCGGGGTCTCGTGCAACAGCTCAGTAATTGACCGCCGGGCTCAAGCGAGTTCGTCGGGTATGCTGCGGCGCATCGTTACAGTAAGACAGAGGCATTATCAAGAAAGGATCCTTCTATGAGCCAGAAACCTGTCATCACGGTCGAAGACATCACGAACGTCGCGCTCGAAGAACGCCGGCCGGGCTGCGAGAAGGGAATGCTGCACGAGGATGCGCTGGTGCAGACGGCGGTGTACCGCGTCCAGCCTGGCAGCGGCGTTCCGACACACCTGCATGCGCGGGTTTACGATCTTTTTATCGGCGTGCAGGGCAATCTCGAAATCCGCTATGAGGACCAGCACGGCAATGGCGTGTTCGTGCTCAAGCCCGGCGCGTTTTGTAGAGTGCCGCCCGGTGTGCGGCACGAATTATCGAATCCGAGCAAGACAGACGAAACGGTCTTCCTGCTCGTGCAAGCGTCGCAGGAAGGTTTCGATTACGTCCCGGCGCCCTTCCGCACGATAGAGCCGGCGTTACCGTTTTCGCCGCGCACGTGAGCTGAGGTCCATGTTCACTGCGCGCGGGATACACATAACGAAATAAACGGAGGAGTCGATGGCCACCGCCGAAGTGAGTCCAGGGTGGGCATATACGAAGCGCGGTTAGCCGGTGTAGATCCGGGAGCTGAATCGCCATCGTCGATTGCCATACGAGCAACTTGTCATAGTAGAAGAAAGGAGCCAGGACTGATGCCATCCGTGGAACAAAATAAGGTTAAACGTTCGGGTATTGGACTGCGTGCATGTGATCGCGACCGAGCCTTCGAGGGCTTTACGCTGTTCGCGCCGCTGGGCGGCAGCGGCACGGTTTACCTGATCGATCTAGACGGAAAGGTCGTTCACACCTGGCAGATGCCTTATCCGCCAGGGATGTACGGATATCTCACCGATAGCGGCACGTTTTTTTATAACGGGAAAACAGTCGATAACTCGACGCGCTACATCAACGGTAAACCAGGGAAAGGCGGTGCGGCACTGGAAGCTGACTGGAACGGTCGCGTACTTCGGGAGGTGCGCCATCCAGACCATCACCACGACGGAATAAGGTTAAGGAACGGCAACGTCCTGTTGATATGCCTCGCACCGTTACCACGCGATCTCATCCCGAAAATTCAGGGCGGATTGCCCGGCACCGAACATAACGGCGAGATGTATGCGGATTATCTCATCGAGATGACTACCAGCGGACAAATCCTGTGGGAATGGCGTACCTGGGAGCACCTTGATCCTGGGACAGATCGCATCACAGCCGTGCAAGATCCTCGCGAGGAGTGGACGCACGCGAACGGTCTTGCCGAGCTACCGAACGGCGATATCGTGTTGAGCTTTCGTCACATTTCGACGGTGGTCATCATTGAACGCAAAACGGGAAAAATCATTTGGAAGCTTGGAGCGCCTCCTTTATCGGGACAGCATGCGCCGACGCCGCTTCCCAATGGCAACCTCTTGCTTTTTGACAACGGGCCGCACCGGTTAGACCACTCGATGCCATTTTCCCGCGTTCTCGAAGTCGAATTAGCGACCAAGCAGATCGTTTGGAAGTACCAGGAGCGGCGGGAGTACGAATTTTTCAGCCCCCGCCGGTCTAACGCGCAGCGATTGCCGAATGGTAACACTTTGATTTGCGAGTCCGACTTCGGTCGCCTTTTCGAAGTGACACCCGAAGGTGAATTGGTTTGGGAGTACGTCAACCCGTACTTCAACGAAGGGCCAAACGGACTAAACAATCGTGTCTTCCGCGCGTACAGATATGGTGCGGACGAGATCGCTAGAGCCAAAGCCACAGGAGGCGCTCTATGAGAGCAGAAAAAACGTGTCAGGAACCATTTTTTCCAAGCAACTCCGGGGTCTTCTTCGCCAAGACGTGCCGGTGACGGTAACAGCATCCGCGACACGCCTGCTGCCGGCCCGCGTGTAGGTTGCACCTCGGAGTACAGGAACATGAAAAGAGCCGCGAGATAACTGGGACCTGTGTTTTGCTTCTAAATCGATGCGTTCTCATATGAGGGACTTATGCCAATAAGCACATCTATAACGAAACTGCTCGGAATCTCTCACCCGATCGTGCTCGCGCCCATGGATCTAGTGGCTGATGCGCGTTTAACCGCGGCAGTCACCGCTGCCGGCGGCTTCGGTATTCTGGGTGGAGGCTATGGCGATGAGCAGTGGCTTACGCGAGAGCTCGATCTGCTCGAGCAAACTCACACCCGCTTTGGCGTGGGGTTCATTACCTGGAGTATGGCAAAGCAGCCGAAGCTGCTTGACCTCGCGCTGGAGCGCAAGCCGGCAGCCGTCGTGCTCTCTTTCGGCGACCCGCGGCCGTTCGTCGATCGTATCAAGGGATCGGGCGCACTAGTCATCTGTCAGATTCAATCCATTGCGCTCGCAAAAGAGGCGGCAGCGGCGGGCGCCGATGTTCTTATCGCGCAGGGGACCGAGGCGGGTGGACACGGGGTATCACGTGGACTTGTGACTCTTCTACCGGAGGTTGTGGACGCGGTCGGGAAAAGTACGCCGGTTTTGGCGGCAGGCGGGATCGCGGATGGTCGGGGACTGGCGGCCGCACTTATGCTCGGAGCTTCGGGCGTCGTCATGGGCACACGTTTCTATGCCACGCATGAAGCGGCTGGTGCGCCGGCGGCAAAAGAGCGCATCCGCGCTGCCACCGGCGACGACACGCAGCGCAGCATCGTGTTCGACATCTCCCGGCGCAATGTATGGCCCGCGCCTTTTACCGGCCGATGCTTGCGCAATGTACATTTGGATCGCTGGTTAGGACGTGAGGTAGAGCTGTTGCGGCATCAGGATGAAGAGTCGGAGAAGTATGCAGCGGCGCGGAGGGAAAACGATTTCGATATCGCGGCGGTGATTGCCGGCGAATCCTCAGGGTTGGTCCGAGACATTTCCTCCGCACGCGAGGTCGTGGACCGGGTTGTGCGCGACGCGTCGGCGCTGCTTGCACGCTGCTCGCCTCAGGCACTTTCCGGATAGGCATTAGAAGCCCCGATCACAAGTTGCTGATCGGGCGGAGCGGCATCAGACGACATTACAGCAATGCCTGAACGATAACAGTAGTGCAAAGTGGGAGGAGAAACGATGGATTTGGGTTTACAAGGAAAGGTGGCGATTGTGACGGGTTCCAGCGACGGCATCGGATATGCGACAGCCGATGCCTTGGCGCAAGAAGGGGTGCGTGTTGTCTTATGTGCCAGACGCGAGGCTCTCCTCGCCGAGGCGCGCGATACCATCGTGAAAAAGACCGGAGCTGAGGTGCTCGCGGTTCCATGCGACGTTCAACAGCTGCCGGACGTTCAGCGACTGGTCACAGAGACAATGCAGCGCTTCGGCGCTATCCATATACTTGTCAACAATGCAGGGAGCGTTCCGGCCATGCAGTTCACTGACGTGGACGATGCGAAGTGGCATCAAATGTTGGAGGGGAAGCTGCTCAGCTACATCCGAGTGACCCGAGAGGTCGTGCCTCATATGCGAAAGGCCCGCTGGGGGCGGATTATCAGTATCGCAGGAACGGCCGGATGGCAGCCTAGCAATACGGCGATGGCAGTCGGTCTGAGTAACGCCGCGGTCATCAACTGGACGAAATCCATGTCCCTGCAATATGCGGCCGACGGCATTTTGGTGACAACTGTCGCGCCGGGCTCGATTGAAACACCGCGCCAAGTTCGCGCAATCGGCAGCGGGAAGCAGACATAAGGGGAGTGAGCCTCGACGAACTCTTGAAGGCGCGCGTGCGCGATATCCCGCTGCAGCGCCTTGGCCGCCCAGAAGAGGTTGCCAGCGTAGTGGTCTTCTTGGCGTCCCAGCAGTCGAGTTACATGACTGGGACCTGCGTGACGGTGGATGGAGGCGTCACGCGAGGGATATGAGAAGAAAGAAAAAAGAGTGCCACGTAAAATGGGGACGGTCGGGTCTTTGCGAGCTTGGCGTCTTGGCGAGATAAAAAGTCGGATCGGACTTTTCTCGTGCAATGCGTGTCAAGAAGGAACGCAGCAGCCTTCGGTTTTGTTCGTCCTTGACGGCGGCGCTTCAATTCAACTAAACATAGGCCGAGATTCCTTGAATTACAGACTGGTCGATCCCGGTCGTGCCTTGTGAATGTATCAGGTTAACCCGGGCTGGGGACCCCCAGTCCGGGTTTTTTTTGCACGATGAATAAAAAGCCCACGAAGAAATCCGCCGTGAAGCGGCGCGCTTCATCTTCCGAAGAGTCTGTCGCGGCGCAGGCGCAAGAAATTCGTGAAGGCCTGGAGCAACAGACCGCCACGAGTGAAATACTGCGCGTGATTGCCGGCTCACCGACGGATTTGCAGCCGGTTATGGACACTATCGCTGAAAGTGCAACACGGTTGTGCGACGCAAATGATGCGCAGATTCGCTTGATTGACGGGAACATCATGCGGTTAGTAACCACTCAAGTATTTCCCGTAGATGACGCCCGTGTACGGCTTTTCGGAGTGGCGGAGATTAGGAGAGACTTAGTTGCTGGCCGAGCGATCCTAGACCGGCAAACGCTCCATCTCCATGACCTTGCCGCCGCGGCCACTGAATTCCCGGCGGCGGAATCCTTCCAAAAACACACCGGTACCCGCACGATCTTGGCGGTACCGCTCCTCAAAGAAGAGAAAGCCATTGGGGTGATAGTGCTTCGGCGCAAGGAAATCCGGCCTTTCACCGAGAAACAGATTGCGCTTGTTAAAACCTTCGCCGATCAGGCCGTCATTGCCATCGAGAACACCCGTCTATTCCAGG
>JAHKKJ010000038.1 GCA_020027655.1 Deltaproteobacteria bacterium
TTCTACCGTCGGCACTCTCACCGAGATTTACGACTATCTGCGGCTGCTTTTCGCGCGTGTAGGTCAAGCGACTTGCATTCAATGCGGCCGCGAAATAGTGGCGCAGACCGTCGAGCAAATCAGCGATCAATTGCTGTCGCTGCCAGAGGCGACACGCATTCTTGTGCTGGCGCCCATCGTTACAAGCCCTGACCCTAGGCCGGTGTTGCAAGAGCTGGCGCGCGCCGGCTTCGCCCGCATCAAGATCGATGGGGAGATGCATGAACTTTCGGAAGAGATCTATATCCAAACAGAGCGGCCGCACGAAATCGATTTGATCGTCGATCGCTTGGTGCTGCGACGGGGAATAGAACGGCGGCTGGCCGACTCCCTCGAAATTGCCTCTCGCTTTGGCCGTCAAATCATTAAAGTGGAAATTGTTCCGGAGCAAACTTCAAAGCCGGCCGAAGCACTCATTTTCACTCAGAAATTTGCCTGCATACCGTGTGGGATTTCGCTGCCTGAAATTACCCCGGGACTGTTTTCTTTCAATCGTCCACAAGGTGCCTGCCCCGCGTGCAAGGGAATGGGCGTCGAATCCAGGCCACAGCGGAGTGGCAAGAACGCAGAGACTGAGCCGGATACGATCCCGTGCAGGGAATGCAAGGGCATGCGACTCAGGAAGGAAAGCCTCGCGGTGAAATTGGGTGGTAAGAGCATCGCGGATCTGACTTCTATCTCTTTGGCAGATGCCCGCGACTTCATGCAAAAACTAAAATTAGATAAAAAAGGCAATATCGTCGGCGAGAAGCTGCTTCACGAGATCGTTGGCCGGATTCAATTTCTTATTCAACTCGGGCTCGATTATCTAACTCTCGATCGATCCGCTGTGACCCTTTCGGGAGGAGAAGCCCAGCGGGTGCGGCTCGCCACACAGCTGGGATCCAGCTTGGCCGGAGTACTTTATATTCTCGATGAGCCCAGCATCGGATTGCACCAGAAAGACAACGCGGAACTTCTTAAACTGCTCAAGCAGCTGCGGGACGCGGGCAACTCCGTCGTCGTGGTAGAGCACGATCAAGAAACCATAGCGGCAGCGGACCATATCATCGATATCGGGCCCGGGGCCGGTGTCAACGGTGGCGAAATCGTTGCGCAGGGCACACTGGCGGAAATCATAGAGAATGAACGCTCCCTGACCGGTCAATATCTGTCGGGCAGGATGAAGATGCCGATTCCCGCGCGACGTCGCACAGGCACGGGCGAGCTTCTAGTCATTAAAGGAGCGAAAGAGAATAATTTGAAGGACATCACCGTCCAAATACCTGTGGGCTCGATGACCTCCGTCACTGGAGTTTCCGGTTCAGGAAAGACGAGTCTGGTCATGGATATTCTCTACAACGCGGTTGCCCAACGCTTGCACAAATCAACCCATAAAGTGGGGAAATTTGACGAGCTGATAGGCGCTAACTTTTTCGATCGCGTGGTCGGTATCGACCAAGCGCCGATTGGCCGTACTCCGCGATCTAACCCCGCTACCTACACGGGTCTCTTCGATCACTTGCGCAATCTTTTCGCACAACTGCCGGAAGCGCGTGTTCGAGGTTACAAACCCGCCCGGTTTTCTTTTAACGCGCCGGGCGGGCGCTGCGAGCCGTGCGCCGGGGAAGGAGCCGTGCGAGTGGATATGTATTTTCTCCCGCCGGTGTACGTTCCCTGTGAAAATTGTCGAGGCAGGCGTTACAACCGGGAGACCCTAGAGATCAAATACAAAGGCTTGAGCATTGCGGACATACTGGATCTCACCGTGCAGCAGGCATCAGAAATTCTCAGTCCCGTGCCTGCGCTGTCCGAGCGGTTGCGCGTTCTCCGCGAGGTCGGACTTGGCTATCTCCGGCTAGGTCAAGCGGCGCAAACACTTTCCGGCGGTGAAGCGCAACGGGTCAAGCTTGCGCGAGAGCTTGCGCGGAAGGCCACGGGTCGAACGCTGTATATCTTGGATGAGCCCACCACAGGTCTCCATTTCGATGATGTCAAGCAACTGGTGGAGCTGCTCCAGCGTCTAACGGATGCCGGGAATACCGTAGTCATTATCGAACACAATCTCGACGTTATAAGGAGTGCCGACTACGTTATCGATCTCGGACCCGAGGGTGGCGAAAAGGGTGGAAAATTGGTTGCGACCGGGAGTCCTGAAGAGATTGCCTCAATTTCAGGCTCTTTTACCGGTCAGTACCTATCGCAACTGCTTCCGAGTGGCCATGACGCGCCTCGACAGCATGGCGTTGGTTAAGCCATCGGACGCAGAATTCATTATACTTTTCAATAGCTTATTAAAATAAACTAGGGGTTGACTCATGGCCTGCTATGGGGTAAGGTTAATTCAGACCATTTCGGTAGGATAAGATGGTGCAGACTCCCGTATATATGGATAATCACGCCACGACTCCGGTGGACCCGCGGGTCTTGGAAGTCATGCTTCCCTACTTTACGGAAAAGTTCGGCAATGCTGCGAGCCGGAGTCACACTTTTGGGTGGGAGAGCGAAGCGGCCGTCGACCTAGCCCGAGAGCAAATCGCAAGACTGATCCATGCATCCTCGCCGCGGGAGATTGTCTTCACCAGCGGTGCGACGGAGTCCGACAACTTGGCTATCAAGGGAGTCGCTGAGTCTTACCGCGACAAGGGCAATCACGTCATAACTTGCGTGACTGAGCACAAGGCGGTCCTGGACTGCTGCAAGTCCTTGGAGAAGCGGGGTTGCCAGGTGACTTATCTTCCCGTGGACAGGGATGGCTTGGTAAGCATGAACCGGCTGCGCGAGGCGATTACGGACAAGACCATTCTGATCTCCATTATGGCCGCCAATAATGAAATCGGTACGATAGAACCCATAAAGGAGATAGGGCAGTTCGCTCACGAGCAGGGGATTCTATTTCACACAGATGCGACACAAGCCGTGGGCAAGATTCCTCTTAATGTTGAACAGATGGGTATCGATCTATTGTCGCTGACGGCCCACAAGATGTACGGACCCAAAGGTATCGGCGCGCTTTACGTTCGCGCAGCGAAACCGCGGGTTAGGCTAAGACCGATGATCGACGGCGGCGGTCACGAGCGAGGTATGAGATCGGGGACGCTCAATGTGCCGGGGATCGTGGGTCTGGGTAAATCCTGTGAGATTGCCCAGAAGGAAATGGCAGCGGAGGCGGAAAGACTTACAAGCCTCAGAGAGCGATTAAAGAAAAAAATTAGCGATCAACTGGAGGAAGTCTACGTCAACGGTCATCCGACGAAGCGGCTGCCGGGCAATATGAATATGAGCTTCGCTTATGTCGAGGGCGAGTCGCTCTTGATGGCCTTAAAAGAGATCGCGGTTTCAACGGGCTCGGCTTGCACCTCTGCGAGCTTGGAGCCTTCTCATGTCTTGCGGGCCATCGGTGTCGAGGAGGAGTTGGCTCACACCTCTATTCGTTTTGGTTTGGGCCGTTTCAACACTGAGGAAGAGGTTGACTATACGGTCCGTCGGGTAGTTGAGGAGATAAGGCGATTGCGCGAACTGTCGCCGCTTTACAAAGCGAGGAAAGCTAAACGGCACGGGCGACAACAGACGGAAAGCAAATTACCGGAGAGGGTTTCTTAGTCTTAGGTTATTGGGAGGTACGAGCGTATGGCCGGTGGCGTCAATGTGACCGAACAGGCGGCAGCCAAAATCAAAGAGATGGTTGCGGCTGAGAATAGAGAGGGCCAAGGACTGCGCCTGAAAGTCGTCGGTGGCGGTTGCTCGGGGCTACAATACAAGCTTGATTTCGATCTGCCTAAGGCCACCGACAAAGTTTTCGAGAAGGACGGGGCGAAAGTTTTGGTCGATATGAAGAGTTTGCTTTATCTCAGCGGCACTGAACTGGATTACAAAGAAGAGCTGATGCAGTCGGGGTTTGTCTTCCAGAATCCGAATGTGAAGAAAGCCTGTGGTTGCGGCGCTTCCTTCACGGTTTAGGCGGCGACAAAGGAATCTTGAGATATGAAAACGGCACCGAACACAGTCGAAGATCTGACAAAAAACGAGTACAAGTACGGTTTTGTCACGGACATCGAATCGGATTCAATCCCCGCCGGTTTGAACGAGGATGTCATCCGAGTCATTTCGGCAAAGAAGCATGAACCGGAGTTCATGCTGGAATGGCGTCTGAAGGCGTACCGATACTGGGCCAAGCTGGAAAAGTCGCAAGCCGAGCCAAAGTGGGCAAACATCCATTATCCGCCCATCGACTACCAAAAAATCATCTACTACGCGGCACCCAAGGCGAAGGATGATCGGCCCAAGAGCCTCGAAGAAGTGGATCCAGAGCTGCTGAAAACGTATGAGAAGCTCGGCATTCCACTCCGCGAGCAAGAGCTGCTTGCCGGTGTCGCCGTCGATGCGGTGTTTGACAGCGTTTCCGTGGCAACGACATTCAAAGCGAAACTATCGGAGTTGGGAATTATCTTTGGCTCGTTCTCCGAAGCGGTGCAGAATCATCCCGATCTGGTGCAAAAGTATCTGGGCTCGGTGGTTCCCTACAGTGATAATTTCTTTGCAGCGCTCAATGCCGCGGTCTTCAGCGATGGATCGTTTTGTTATATTCCCAAGGGAGTTCGTTGCCCCATGGAGCTCTCGACCTACTTTCGCATTAACGCTGCGGAGACCGGTCAATTCGAGCGCACCCTGATCGTTGCCGACGAAGGCAGCTACGTCAGCTATCTCGAAGGCTGCACCGCGCCCATGCGCGATACCAACCAGCTGCATGCGGCCGTCGTGGAATTGGTGGCCCACGATGACGCCCAGATCAAGTATTCCACCGTGCAGAACTGGTACCCGGGCGACGCCGAAGGGAAAGGCGGTATCTATAATTTCGTCACCAAGCGCGGCAAGTGCCTCGGCAAGCGTTCGAAGATTTCCTGGACCCAAGTGGAGACCGGTTCGGCCATCACCTGGAAGTATCCAAGCTGCATTCTGCAGGGCGACGATTCCGTAGGCGAGTTCTATTCCGTTGCCCTCACCAATAACTATCAGCAGGCGGATACCGGCACCAAGATGATGCATATCGGTAAGAACACCAAGAGCACTATCATCTCCAAGGGGATCTCTGCGGGGCACGGGCAAAATACCTATCGCGGCTTGGTGAAGATCATGAAGGGGGCCACCGGAGCGCGCAATTATTCGCAATGTGATTCCTTACTTCTGAGCGACAAATGCGGCGCGCATACTTTCCCTTATCTCGAGGTGTTGAATAATGTCTCCCAGGTGGAGCACGAAGCGTCAACGTCGAAGATCGGCGAGGATCAGCTATTCTATTGCAGACAGCGGGGGATTTCACAGGAAGATGCCGTAAACATGATCGTCAACGGTTTTTGCAAGCAGGTGTTTCGCGAGTTGCCGATGGAGTTCGCCGTAGAGGCGCAGAAACTCCTGGGTGTGAGTCTAGAGGGAAGTGTTGGCTAGTTGGCCGATAGAAGACTTGGGATACTTTCTTATGGGATCGGAAGTCTACTTTGACAACAACGCAACGACCAGGGTTTTGCCGGAAGTCGCGGCGGCCATGCAGCCGTACTTGACGGAACTTTACGGCAATCCGTCGAGCATTCATCGCTTCGGTGCTCAGGTAGCGCAGAAAATCAGCGCAGCGCGAGCGCAAGTCGCGGCATTGATCGGAGCCGCCGATTCGATCGAGATTATTTTCACAAGCTGCGGCACTGAAGGGGATAACGCTGCCATCCGCGGAATGGTGGAAGCGCGGCCCGATAAGCGCCATATCGTGACCACCCAGGTAGAACATCCCGCGGTTTTGGGGCTGTGCCAGCACCTTGAGAAGCGGGGATATCGCGTGACCTGGCTGAGCGTAAATCAGGAAGGAATGCTCGACCTCGAGGAGTTGCGGAACGCACTGACCGACGACACCGCATTGGTGTCGGTTATGGTTGCGAATAATGAAACGGGTGTGATTTTTCCCATCGACAAGATCGGCGAGATCGTCAAGGCGAGGGGTATTCCGTTTCATGTGGACGCAGTCCAGGCGGCTGGGAAGATTCCTCTCAAGGTCAAAGACAGCCCGGTGGATTTGCTCACTATTTCGGGTCACAAGTTTCACGCGCCCAAGGGGATTGGCGCCCTGTATGTACGTCGCGGCGTTGCGTTTCCGCCGTTCATCATCGGTGGACACCAGGAGAAGAACCGGCGCGCCGGAACCGAAAATGTCGCGGGCATCGTAGGCATGGGGGAAGCGGCGGAATTGGCACAACGGAATTTGATGGAACAGTCCGAGCGGGTTCGCGGCCTGCGTGATCAACTGGAGGAGGAATTGCTTCGATCTTGTCCTGATTGCCGAGTTAATGGCGGAGCAAGCGAACGGTTACCGAATACTTCAAATATCAGTTTTAGATACTTGGAAGGGGAATCGGTCCTGGTGCTTTTGGATCAATTCGGGATCTGCGCCTCGACAGGTTCTGCTTGCACGGCGGGCTCTTCGGAGCCCTCTCACGTGCTTAGGGCCATGGCCGTGGCCCCGGATTGGTTGCAGGGAGCGGTGCGATTTAGTCTGAGCCGTTTTAATACCGGGGAAGAAGTTTGTTATGTGAACGAAAAGGTGCCTTTGATCGTCCAACGTTTACAGGGGCTTTCTGCATTGGGAAAACTGGCGGGTCAGCAACGGGCTCAGCAAGAGAAGCCAAGGGCGGGCAACGGCATCGGGGTCAGGGGGTAACGCTATGGGCCTTATGCAGATTCCTCGACGGGTCGACTATGGATTACGCGCGGTTATTTATCTTTCGGTCCAAGACCCGGAGCGGTGCTGCTCGATAACCGAGATTGCCACACAGCAGGGGGTTCCGAAAAAGTTTTTGGAGAAAATTATTCAAGATCTGATCCGTGGCGGCCTGATCAAGTCCAAGCGGGGTGCCTGCGGTGGATATACTCTCGCCCGTTCTCCCGAAGAGATTTCGTTCTACGAGGTCATCGAGGCGCTCGAGGGGCCCATCGCCGTCAATGTCTGCATGGACCAACACATGAGTTGTGAGCAATTGCCACGTTGTTCAATGGTGAACGTATGGAGTGAGGTTCAACGAAAAGTCACCGAGGTATTTACCAACACGACAATAGCGGATTTGAAGAGAAAGCCTTGCCGGGATTTGATCGGCGGCTCCGCTTCGCTCTCAAGCGCAGCGTGATAGGTTCGAGGATGCCTTTATCGCAGTTGGAAGGGAGGCTGCACTTAATAGGAAGGTGGTTTTTATGAGTTACGAAACTGGACTGAGCATGGAGGAAAGAGTCACCTCGTTGTTTCAACCCGACACGCTTCTGCCGGAGCAATATCTAGACACTTTCCGGAGAAAGTTGCATTTGGAACCGGAAAAGAAGCTCATGCTGGCGGTGTTGGAGGATGCCATTGCGTGCTTTCAGAAGTACGTTTTTGCGCGCGAGGGTAAGGGCAAGATTCTTTTTCAAGAGGCCGAGGATTGGGTTCAGGATACGAACAGTGATTGGCTGTTTTCTTTTGCCAACGTCTGCGAAACGCTGGGATTCAACCCCGATTATTTGCGCCAGGGTCTTGCCGTATGGAAAGCCGAACGATTGGAGAGTCGGGCAAGGGCGAAGGTTTACCAGCTTACGCCGAGGAGCGGAAAGAGAAAGAGAGGCATTGCGGTAACCGGAAGAGCCAGGCACCGGTTGCGCAGAGCTGCCAGTCGATAAAACCCAACCGCAATCGCAATTAATAAGAGGCGGTGGACGTTTTCTCCACCGCCTCTTTATTTGCCGCCATTTTTTTGTTTGCAAAGCTTCTGAAACGCATTCATAAATCTGTTATGGCTCGGCGCGGAGCACGAACAGCGATGGGTCATTTCTTTTACCAACTACGGTACCGGATCGGTGAATATGCCTTGCGCGGTTTGGTCGGTATCTTGCCGTGGATTCCCTATCGCTGGCTTGTGCTTTTCACGTCTTTCTGTGCCTGGATCAGCTTCGGCCTGCTTTGGAAATATCGCGTCCGGATGGAAGAGAACGTCGCTATGGCTTTGGGCGATGAAATCGTTAGTCCGGCTGACAGAAAGGCCTTGGTCTGGCAAGCGTGGAGAAACTTTGCCCTGGGAGTGCTGGAAACCTGCGCGGTGATGCATTTGTCCAAGCAGACGATCGTATCGACGATCGCCATGGAGGGAGAGGAGCACCTTAAACGCGCTCTCGCCAGAGGCAAAGGGGTTCTTGCCTTGAGTGCCCATCTAGGCGCCTTCACCATGATCGGTGCCCGGGTGGCGGCGGGGGATTATCCGTTTAGCGTCGTGGTGAAGCAGCCGGGCGATGAACATTTTGCCCGGTGCCTTGACGATCTTCGCGCCCAACTCGGCATCCGAACCATTTCAGCGAAGCCGCGCAAGGAAGCGGTTCGCGGCATTTTGAAATCCTTGCGGGAAAATCGAGTCGTCCTGGTCATCGCCGATGAATTCAAATCCGGCGGAGTGATGGTTGATTTCATGGGGCAAACCTCTCCCGCACCACGCGGTCCGGCGACGTTGGCACTGCGTACCGGCGCGGTGACGCTGCCGATATTTTCGACCCGGCGGCCGGATGGGTCGCTGTGTCTTTTAATCGGACCGGAAATCCCGCCCGTGCGGCTTGCAGATCTCGAGGAAAGCGTAGCGGCGACGACGGCGCTGTTCACGCGTCATTTGGAAGACGCCATACGGCGTTATCCGGAACAATGGAACTGGTTGGGCTTCCCGCGCAACAGCAGAATCCCTCGATCGGAAGATAAAAAGGGAACGTTACAGATGCCCGCTCCGACGTTCGCACCGGACCGAATTGACGAACGCTGATCCAGCAGGAAGTTTCGACCGGCCGAGCCAGAACCTTGGGATCCTTGGAGCTTCCCGGTTTCATAATTTCGAATCAAAGCCCGGATTCAAAATCCCTCGTTTCTCCGTCTCTTCCAAGTAGCGCATGAAACGATACTTGTTTTCGATCTCGTCGAGCCGGAGGGGAGGAAGGTCCCCGGGTTGCCCCGGTTCGACCTTGGTCGCGATCAGGGTCAGCTCATTGCGCTTCCAGGTCTGAACAAACTCGGTGCGAAATTCCGCCGGTGTCTTGACCCAGGTCGCATGCTTGTAGCCGGCTCCCTTGGCGAGCGCCACGGCGTCGGCAACGTGGGAAGCCGTCGCGGTGCCTCCCGAGGCTTCGTAGCATTCGTTATCGAAGAGTAGGTGGATAAGATTCGGCGGGCTTTGCAGCGCGATGGTCGGAAGGCCGCACAGGTTCATGAGAAAAGCGCCGTCACCGTCGATGGCGATGACTTTTCGGTGGGGCAAAGCGAGGGCCAGCCCTGCGGCAATGGAAGAGACTAGACCCAAGGTCCGTGTTTTGAGGTTGCCGTCGCCGGGTCTAAGCGCCCACCATTCCCGCGCGCCCCACCCCGTACAAACGGCCAAAGCATCCCCAGCGTCCCCCGCGATGGCTTTCAGGAAATCATAACGCTGCATCATTTCACACCAAGGACGTTTTTTGTGAGCAGTACGGCCACAGGTTTTTTGGAGTCCTCCGCCAAAATCTGCGCGCCGCAGAGGGTTTCGTCGATCTCGTCGGTCTTGCGCAAGATAGAGTAGCGAATCCCCAGGGCTTGCAGCGCCGGTTCCGTCACTGAGCCCAGAGTCGTGAAACCGCGGTCGCCCATGTCGCCGGCATAATAAATCAAGAGCAAAGTCGGGATCTGAAATTGGAGACACGTCGTCGTCAGGGCATTGCAGCTGTTCAGAAAACCGGCGTTCTGCATGATCAGCGCGGTCTTTTTTCCCGCCAGATAGGCACCGGCGCAAATCCCGATGCCTTCCTCTTCGCGGCAAAGCGGGATATGTTTGAGTCCGGGGTCGCCTTCGATGGTGCGAATAACTTCCACCATCTTTTCATCCGGCAGAGTGGCGACAAAATCGATTCCAGCCTTCTTGAGCCCTGCGACTATCCATAAGGCGTGTTGTTTGGCGTCCATCTTTTTGGTCCAGCAATGAAATGAAATGCAATTTTCCCTCGCACATTCGAGGTCTACTCCGCGAGCGATACTGCGAATCCACTGGCATTGTCAAGGAAGATTAGAGCCATCCAGCAGACATTTATTCCTCTTGACAGAAAATCGGCAAGTTCTATATTGGTCGATGTCCGAGATGACCATGGAGCGAGTCGTCAAAGTCAGTGAAGAGCATGTCTGGGTCGAGGTTGACGACCAGCATGTTCATTTGGGTCTTACCAACTATATCCAAGGGGAGCTGGACAGAGTTATTTCGGTGGAGCTCCCGGAAGTGGGCGATAAGATCGAAAAGGGCGAGGCGTTTGCGGAAGTCGAATCGATCTCAACCGTTCACGAGTTGATCGCGCCGGTGTCAGGCACGGTGTTGTCGGTGAATCCGAATTTGGAAGAACATCCCTCGGTGATCAACGAAGATCCCTATAACGAAGGTTGGCTCGTCGAAGTGCGATTGAAAAACGAAGCTGAAATCGACTCGCTCATGGACATGGATGAATACTACCATTTTGTCGTTGAACCTAAATCGTAAGCCATCGGTTCTGGCCACTCTGCTGTCTTTTTTTCTTCCCACTTTAGCCCTGGTTGACGCTGCTCACGTAGAGCGCAACAGGGAGCAGTTCGTCCGCGCGCGGCGCGCGATGATCGAGCGTGATCTGATGACCCGTGGAATCCGGGACGCGCGCGTCCTCGAGGCCATGGGCGCCATCGAGCGCGAACTGTTCGTGCCGGAGAAGCTACGCTCTCTGGCCTATGAGGATCGGCCTTTGTCAATCGGCGAAGGGCAAACCATCTCACAGCCTTACATGGTTGCATTCATGACGCAGCTATTGAGTCTGAAAGGCACGGAACGGGTGCTGGAAATTGGCACAGGGTCGGGTTATCAAACCGCGGTGCTAGGAAAACTTGCTGCGGAAATCTATTCCATCGAGATCATTCCGAAACTCAGCGATCGGGCGAAGAGCCTTTTGGTGCAGCTCGGCTTCGATAACGTTCATCTCAAGGTCGGCGACGGTTTCTTTGGTTGGGCGGAACAGGGCCCCTTCGACGCCATCTTAGTTACCGCGGCAGCGCCAAAAATTCCCGAACCTCTCTGGCGTCAGCTGCGCGAAGGCGGGCGGTTGATTATGCCGCTGGGGGCGGAGAGACAGGCGCAAACGTTAGTTCGTGTGACCAAGTCCGACGGCAAGCAGGTGGTTGAGGAGCTTACCGGGGTTGTTTTTGTGCCGTTGACGGGCGCGATTCGGCAGGATCGCCGCTGACCGTACCCGCGCGATTTTTTTTGCGCTCCGATGGGGGAAAGCGGTAGATAATTTCCCCGGGGCGTACCAGATTCAATTCTTCCCGGGCCATTTTTTCCAAATAGAAATTGTCGTTGCGCAGCTTCGAGATGCGCTGGCGCAGGCCTTCGTTTTCCTTTTGCAGACGATAGTTTTCTTCGTCTAACTTGGTTTTTTCTCCTCTTAGACGCCAGAGATGGAGAACACCCCGCTCGCCGACGGCGGTAAGGCCGCAAAGGGATAAAATGAAAAATCCCAGAACGTAGAGCGTCCAGCGGCGCGGCCATTGAAACGGCAATTTCATTTGCTTAAACCGATAGAAATATAACACATTTTATGCTTTTGTGCGGGTTACTAAAGTTTTTCGGAGGTCATCGATGAAAATACAAGGGATTCACGCTCGGGAGGTTCTTGACTCCAGAGGGCAGCCAACGGTGGAGGTCGAGGTTCAGCTCAAGAACGGGGTTGGGGGGCGAGCAACGGTGCCGTCCGGAGCTTCCACCGGCGAGCATGAAGCAGTGGAGCTGCGAGATGGTGGCAAGCGTTTCTTGGGAAAGGGCGTTGCCAAGGCGGTGGAGAACGTGAATCGAATCCTGGCGCCGCGTTTGCGGGGCAAGGAGGCGCGGGACCAGGCGATGATCGACCGACTCATGATTGAGATGGATGGCACGGCGGGTAAAAGCAAACTCGGCGCCAATGCCATTTTAGGAATTTCGCTGGCCGTGGCCCAAGCCCAGGCCCGGGCACAAGGGGTCTCGCTGTACCGCTATCTCGGCGGGACCGCAGCCAAGACTCTGCCGGTGCCCATGCTCAATGTTCTCAACGGTGGCGTGCACGCCGATAACAATGTCGATGTGCAGGAATTCATGATCGTTCCCTACGGCATGAAGAGTTTTAAGGAGGCTTTGCGGAGCGCCGCGGAGGTCTTTCAGACGCTGAAGAAAGTTTTGCACGATCGTTCCTATGGCACGGGCGTTGGCGACGAAGGGGGCTTTGCGCCGCGAGTAAAAAGCACCGTCGAAGCGATTGAGCTGCTGTTGGAGGCGATCACGAAAGCGGGATACAAGGCGGGAGCTCAGATTGCCTTGGCCTTGGACGTCGCTTCCAGCGAGTTCTATGAAAAAGGCGAGTATGTCTTCAAGAAATCGGACGGCAAAAAGAGAGGCAAAAACGATATGGTGCGTCTCTATGATGACTGGGTAAGGCAGTATCCGATCATCTCCATCGAAGATCCCTTTGCCGAGGATGACTGGGACGGCTGGCGGATGATGACCGCCGCCCTTGGCAAAAAGGTTCAGCTCGTGGGCGACGATATCTTCGTCACCAACAAGCTCCGGCTCCAACGCGGCATCGAAGCCGATGTTGCTAATTCGATTCTGGTCAAAGTCAACCAGATCGGCACCTTGACGGAGACCCTGGAAACTATGGAGCTGGCGAAAAAATGGCGTTACACGACCGTCATGTCGCACCGCTCCGGTGAAACCGAAGATGTCACCATCGCCGATCTCGCGGTGGCGACCGACGCCGGGCAGATCAAGACCGGTGCTCCCTGCCGCGGCGAGCGGACGGCAAAGTACAATCAGCTCCTCAGGATCGAAGAGGAACTGGGCAACAAGGCGGTTTATGCCGGGAAGAAAGCCTTTCGTGTTCGCCTCGGGAGTTAGCTTGGCTCAATCCCGTTCCGGCAAAGAGAGGCGCTGCCGCAAGCGTAGAGAGTGTCAAAAAGAAATAACCAAAAATGTCGAACGCAAACATGACCGAGAGATTTGGCATAAAGAACGGCGCCATCGCATCG
>JAHKKJ010000348.1 GCA_020027655.1 Deltaproteobacteria bacterium
GAACGTTTTCGCCTTTGCTCGACCCGCAAGGGAACAGTTGTCGGGGCATCAAGGTCTGTGAAGAGCTTTCGCAGCGCTTCAAGTTGCATATGTTCCGGGCGCGCTCCGGAGCCGGAGTCGTTGTCCGTCGCCGCTTGCGGGGGACGACGGTCCACTCCAAACGGATGCGCAGCACCCAAGAGCAGACAATTCTCAACCGTAGGGCCGAGGCCATCTGCGTCTACGAACTCCAGGGCAATCTCTTTTTTGGCGCCTTGGAGCAAGTGTTCCGGAAACTCGCTGCAGAGTTGGATTCCATCACCTATCTCATTTTGGACATGAAGCGCGTACTGGAGATCGACGATTGCGCCGTCACACTTTTGGCTGAGATGGAGAAAGTGTTGGCAGAGGATGGCAAGAAGGTGCTTCTGGCCCATCTTCCCGTGGCCGCCGGTCAAGCGCTCACGGAAAGGCGAGAGGCCGGATGGACCAAGGATGGTTTTTTCCCGGACATCGATGCGGCCCTCGAATGGTGTGAAGACCGGCTGATCGCTGAAGAAAGCGCCGACGACAAGTGCGAGAAGGCTGTCGTACCGCTGGAGACGATGGATATGCTGGCGGGCTTTGACGCCAACGAAATCGGTCTACTTCGCTCCATCGTCGAGGTGGCTTACTATGCTCCGGGCGAGGTCATTGTCCGCGAGGGTGATCCTGCCGACTCTTTATTTTTGTTGGCCGCAGGCCTGGTAAACGTTTGCCTTCGACTCGGCGATGGAACGCGGCAAAAGCGGCTGGCGACGATTGCCCCCGGCGTGGCCTTTGGTGAACTCGCCGTCTTCGACGGGGGCACGCGATCCGCCGACGTGATCGCTGTGCTGCCGGCTGTCTGTTACATTTTGCCACTGGCGAAATTTGACGAGCTTGCTGCGCTTCATCGGGGGATGCGTACCAAACTGTTGAGCAACATCGGGCGTGAACTTTCCGCTCGCCTGCGTAGAGCCGACGCCGAGATTCGTTCGCTGGAGGAGTAGGGAAATCTGTAAGTTCGACCCGCGATCTTTAGATTCCCATATTATCTTCTGGCTTCCGTTTTACTTTATCCTTCACCCGCGGTATACCGCTCCAATCCCCTCCCATCCAGTACTCTGTCAGACTGCCAAAAACACCTAGAGGAATGCTGATGGCCAGGATAAAATACCACAGGCCGTCACTATAGCCGCCCATCATCGACATAAGAGTCGCGACGATCTTTGCTGTTCCGCCTCCCAGCACGGCGCCGATAAAGAGCCGGGTTTCTCGGCGAACGCCGTAATCTGTCGCGTAGACGCCCCATAACATCCCGACAAAAAATGCCAGGAAAGGCCCCAACAATATTGCGAAGATCGCTCCCGCCCCTGCGCCTCGCTTCGACGCATCTTCAAGTTTTTCCTCGTCTGACGCGCCGTCAACGCGAAACTCCCCTTTGATCACTCCGAAAACATAGTGCACTCCCGCGTGAATCCCCAAATCGGGTCTCATGCCGTTAAAATAAATTTCCACCTGTCCTTGGAGTTTGCGGTTGGTTTCAGGTTGGGGAAAGAGGGGTTGCAGCTCGGACCCTGTCTGGACCCCGACTTTTTGTTCCTTGCGAGCGACGATAAGAAGGGCCGACCTCCGTAATTCCTTCTCCGTCAACGGGAGATTCTTAAAGGCTTTGCGTCCAAAGGTTTCAATGTCTTCATTTTCAAGGCTCTGCACCGTGAGAACCGCAACGGTGTAGGCGCTCTGAGTTTTCATCCGTCTCAAGCGTTCTGTCAAATCGTCGACGCTCGCCGGCGGGATCATCTTGGCGAAGTCATTGATGGGAATGTTGAGCGCGGGGACTTCCAAGGCGACTGCAGAAGAGGAAAATATCAGGGTGGTAAAAAGCGCCAGGTAGAAAACTATCAGTGGCCGATTCTGATTGTATCGATCCAGAAGAGAACTCACCGCGGATCCGCCAAAGGACGGATCAGCCACAGTTTTCAAGGCTGAGGCGCTGAGGGCGCAGAGTAAAGAGTTCTTGATCAAGAAATACTCCGATCTCTGCGAACTCTGCGTCTCTGCGGTGAAGTAAGGCTTCTTGCTTTGGTTGCGGCTCTGCCGCGCTGGGTCCTTCGTGGTAAAATTGGTTTTGGTTGCGGCTTCGCTGTGCTAGGTGTGTTTGTGGCAGAGACTCTAGCGCGTTGATCTAGGATCATCATCTCGTCTTCAGTCATCGGAAAACCGAACTGCTCGTTGCGCATGCGCAAGCGCTGGCTCGACACCTCGCAGACTATTCGCGCGGCTCGTCTGAAAGCTCTATCGGTTGCGATGAGCGAACCGAGAGAGCGAGCCCCCGATTCTTTGTGCGCCACTTCGTCCGATAAGATTTCCCTAAACACGCTGGCGATTTTTGTCTCAAAGCCAGGTTTCTTCAGCCGGCTGCACACCAGGTAGAGCGCGCCGCCTCCGCCTTCCGTCAGCGTGATGGCGGCGCGCTCAAGTTCTTCGTCTTGTCTGCGGATTTCTTTCGTTTTGATTGCGCCGTTGCCGTGCAGCAGCGTGGCCAAACTCTTGGAGTATCGTGCCCGTATTTTTGCTAGCTTCCGATCTTCCGGCAGCCACAGCAAGTCGGCAAAGGTTACTTTCTTGCCGGTCAGTTCCTCCAAGAGATCCATGACCAGTCTGGCATGTTTCGTTTCGTCGGCGAGTTTCTCCGTCAGTTCTTCAAACTGGTGGCGATCTATTTGCCGATCCACTTCCGGATAAAGTTTGGCCAGGGCGCTGAAAATAGGTTTGATGGCGGAGTATTCTTTGAAGGCTTGCGCGCGTAACCAGTGTAGATGATCGAGTCTCTTTCGTGGCTCAGCGAAGAAGGCGGCGACAACGGCGCATTCCGCGTCTGCGTAAGCGCGGGCGAGTCGCGTGAGTCTTTTGACGTAGTCAGTCATGAATCAAGCCTTACCACGAAGGACACGAAGTACACGAAGGAAAGGATTTTCCTCGCGCCAAGAGCGCCAAGTTCGGATACGAGATTTCTTCTTCGCGCCCTTTGCGTTCTTTGCGGGAGATATTCCGATTCCGGCTCCGAGACGGTTTGAACGGCTGGAACGGTTTGAACGATTGGAACAAGTTCATTTCCGCTACTTCGGCGGCACGGGAACCACCGTGCCGCAATTTTTGCAGGTGCGCAGTTTTTCATCGCTGGAGAACTTTTGGTAGACCTGCCCCACAGGATCGGCACGGTAATCGCCGACCTCGACGGAAGTTTCGTAAACTTTCTCGCCGCACTTATTACAGAACCATCGAAAGTGATCCTGCTCTCCGGCTCGACGCTTGCGCTCGAAGACGATGAACCAGGAGTTCTCCTCGAGTCGCGGCGAGTGGGGCACGCCGGCGGGGCAGAGAAGGATCTGCCCGGCTTTGATATCAGCCGTGTGTTCTTTGCCGGCTTCGTCACGGTAGACCAGATGCTGCACGCCGGTTAGTTGCAGCGTTACTTCATCCGCCGGGTCGATGTGAAAATCCCACCGCTCTTTGCGGCCGCTGCTCAAGAACGCGATCGATTCCGAGTCTTGCCACAACACTCGGCGGCTTTTGCCCTCGGCTTTGACTTCTTCGATGACGCCGGTGAGATCGATAGGAATAAGCTTTTGCATAACTCCTCCCGCAAGGAACTATAGCGCTTTCGAAAGCGGCGGGGCAACCGAATTCCCATAGATGCGCAGTAGCGTTTGGGTTACCTCAGGTAACCGCTCAGTTACCTATTTTCAAACCTTCCAAGTCTAGCCGAAGAAACCACCCTTATTATTGTCGGGCTAATTTCACTGCTTAGCGAACTCAAAGTCGCGATTCTCCGACTGGCACAGCGCTTGCGCTTAGGGATACCTGAGCCTGTTCTCTCTACTCTACCTTCTACCTAACTTGCGAACAGACCGCAGAGGGGGATGCTCGTGAGTACTCACGCGGAAAAACTTTTGACGTGGTTGCAGCGGCCCTTTTTCATCGCACGGGGGCCGCCAGTCGCCCCCTTTTCAGGTCGACACTTTGGCGGTTTATTTAAAACAACAAGTCAAAACTTAAGAAGGAGCACTTCCATGAAGAGACTCTATTTTAGTCTGATCGCTATGATTGCTTTTGTCGGGTTTACCGCACTGGCGCTTGCCGACCCGGGGACGACGTGGGACGAGAAAATCAACGGTCATCACAGATTTAAGGTGCTAAGGGAGTTCGGCGGCGCGGCCGTTTTGGACAAGGAGACCGGGCGCGTCTGGGAGCAGTCGCCGAGCACAGAGCTTTTCCCTTGGACGGTACTCTCTACCCCCCTCCCCGGTGCTACCGCCCCCGATGCGCTCAGTCACTGCTACCAGCTAGAGGTTGGGGGCCGTAAAGGGTGGCGGGTTCCGTCGATCGAGGAGCTGGCAAGTCTTGTGGACACCTCGCAGGGTTCTCCGACGACTCCGGCGCTCCCCGCCGGCCATCCCTTTAACGTGCTGCCGACCCCGCACTGGTCGGCTACTACCAACGCCAGCGATGCCAACCGTGCGTGGGCCGTGGGCTTCGCCACCGGTAGCGTGTTCAACCCCCTTAAGACCGCCAACCGCGAAGTGTGGTGCGTGCGTGGCGGGCAGGGGATTGATGGGGTTCAGTGATTGGGTTACTTGAGTTATTTGGTAATTTTGCGTTTGGGGGGTGCAGGGGGGAACCCCCTCCTGCTTTCGCAGTTCGGGCAGGTACAGGTAAGAGAAAATGGCCCGCTATGAGCATCTCCCGATCTACAAATAGGCCATGGACCTGACGATCTATTTCGAGAAGATCATCAGGAATTTTACCCGCTACCATAAGTACACTCTGGGGAGCGAACTCAGGGAAAAGAGCCGGGAGATTGTCGGGTTGATTATCAAGGCCAACTCTACTGTCGAAAAGCTCCCGGGGGAGGAAAACGGGGACCGGCAACTTTTCCCAAAGCGGGTAAGTAGCCTGTCCACTTGCCGTTAGAGTAAGAACATTTTGGTTGGTTCGAGCTTGCGGG
>JAHKKJ010000349.1 GCA_020027655.1 Deltaproteobacteria bacterium
AGCTCCGCGCCCCCCTTGAGCTGGCCGATTACGAACTCGGCCATCTTTATCGGAATCGCGAACCCGATCCCCTGCCCCTGAGCTACTATTGCGGTGTTCACGCCCACAACCTCTCCGTTCAGATTAAAGAGCGGTCCCCCGCTGTTCCCCGGATTGAGGGAGGCGTCCGTCTGTATAAAATCATCATAAGCGCCGAGACCGAGCGAGCGCCCCTTCGCGCTTACTATACCGGCCGTGACAGTGTATCCGAGCCCGAACGGGTTCCCTATGGCTAACACCCAGTCACCTATCCTGAGGTCGTCCGAATTCCCGAAGCTCACCGCCTGGAGCTTCCCTTTCGGTTCGAATTTTACCACCGCCAGATCGGTCTTAGGGTCCTTCCCTATGACCTTCCCCTCATATTTGTCCCCGTTCTCGAGTATCACGCTTATGTCCACCGCTTTTTCAACTACGTGGTAGTTAGTAACCACATAGCCGTCTTCGCTGATTATGAACCCGGAGCCGAGTCCCTGACGCTTGTACTCGTGCTGGAGAAGTCCCTGCAGCAGCCCGGAGTTGACAACCACACGCGGATAGAAGAGTCCCTGGCAGATATTACGACGGCGCTCGCCCGTATTGATGAGCTCATCGAACAGTATTTCTCACTCGCGCGTCTCGTAGAGCTGCACTCGGAAGCAGTGGAACTCGGGGCGGTGGTCGAGGCTTTTGCTTTGGAGATGCGCCAGCCGTTCGCAAACCGCGGGATTGCGCTACGCCTGGAAGACCTCACGGCTCTGGGGCAGGTGCGCCTGCATCTGCATGCTTTTCGCCACGTGTTGATTCATCTCGGCCAAAACGCCATTGATGCCATGCCACAAGGTGGAGTGTTGACTTTCCGGGGGGCGCGACAAGGCTCCCATGCCCGCCTTGAGGTACAGGACACGGGGCGTAGTATCCCGGAGGATCAACTGCCCCTGTTGTTTGAGCCCTTTTGTACCACCAACCCCGAAGGCACTGAACTAGGGTTGTATGCAGCCCAACAGATCCTTGTGGCCCACCGAGGAGTCATCACGCTGACCAGTACACCCGGCAGTGGAACCACCCGCACTCTCATGTTACCACTCACCGTCGTACAAGACGAGGCCTGACGAGCAAGGCCCTAGAGTGCGCGTCGATGGAATGAGTGTTGCGCTGGTAAAGTTGACAGTACCAGCGCGCTACGTTATGCGAACCGCCGCCCATCCTCAGCCGCATACGCCGCTGAAGCCAAGAACATAGAAGCAATCAATACACTCAGAAAACGTTTCATCAAGATGTCCTCCTTTATGGACTTTCTATTGGATTAAGAACGAACAGATGATCGTACCGCCCTCCGCTCGACACGATGCCTCGTTTGCTCCTGATGCCTTAGACGCGTGAAGGGTAGCTTTAATTCACGCTGCGGCTGGTCTATATGTTAACTGCTTGAGTTTCTCAAGCGGTTTCTAAAGGCTGCACAGGGTTAAATCATTGATAAATAAAGGAGGGTACCTCTATGGAAGGGCTGCCCATCGCAAAGGGAAACCAAGATCGCCTGTTACTGCCGCGAATGGCCAACCGCCACGGTCTCATTGCCGGGGCGACCGGGACAGGAAAGACCGTCACCTTGCGGGTCATTGCCGAGCATCTTAGCCGTATCGGCGTTCCGGTTTTCATGGCTGACGTCAAGGGCGACCTTTCGGGCATTGCCCATTCAGGACAAGAGAACCCAAAAATAGCGGAACGTGTCTCAAAGCTCGGCGTCGAAGACTTCCAGTACGCCGGCTACCCTACCGTTTTCTGGGATCTCTACGGCCAGCAGGGCCATCCTGTGCGAACGACCATTTCTGACATGGGTCCCTTGCTAATGTCGCGGTTACTGAAGCTCAACGAAACTCAGAGCGGCGTGCTGACTCTCGTTTTCAAAATTGCCGACGACAATGGTCTCTTGCTCCTCGATCTCAAAGACCTGCGCGCGATGCTGCAGCATGTCGGCGATAACGCGGTTCAATTCAAAACCCAATACGGCAACGTCTCGGCGGCCAGTGTCGGTGCCATCCAGCGTGCGTTGTTGGCGCTCGAAGAGCAGGGCGCTGATAACTTCTTTGGCGAACCGGCGCTCGATCTCGACGACATGATGCAGACGGACACTGAGGGACGCGGCGTGATCAACATTCTTACAGCCGACAAACTCATCAACGCGCCCAAACTCTACGCTACGTTTCTGCTCTGGATGCTGGCCGAGCTCTTCGAGCGATTGCCGGAGGTCGGTGACCCCGAGAAACCAAAGCTGGTGTTTTTTTTCGATGAAGCGCACCTGCTTTTCGATGATGAGCCCAAAGCTTTGCTGGAAAAAATTGAACAGGTAGTTAGATTGATCCGTTCCAAGGGAATCGGTGTTTACTTCGTCACGCAAAACCCACTCGACGTCCCCGATGCAGTCCTCGGACAGCTGGGCAACCGTGTGCAGCATGCGCTCCGCGCCTTTACGCCGCGAGATCAGAAGGCCGTCAAAGCGGCCGCCCAAACGTTCCGGCAGAATCCAAAACTTGATGTCGAAGCCGCTATCACGGAGCTCGGTGTCGGCGAAGCGCTGATCTCATTCCTCAATGAAAAGGGCCAACCGAATATCGTTGACCGCGCTTTAATCTATCCGCCGCAAAGCCAGTTGCCGCCGCTAACGCCGGCGGAGCGGGAGAGCATTATCAAACAGTCGAGCATCTACGGACACTACGAAAAGGTCGTCGATCGGGAATCCGCCTACGAAATGCTGAAGGCGCGTGCTCCTCAAGCAGAGAAAACGACAGCAGGAGCTGAGAAGGGCTGGCAGTCGGAAGTGGCCGGCACTCTCAGTGCTTTAGGTAAAAGCGCTGCGCGGGCCATGGGCACTCAGGTCGGCCGGGAGATCATGCGCGGAGTTTTAGGATCGATATTTGGATCTCCGGCGCGACGATCTCGGCGGTGAGCATTGTTTTGGTAGGTGATCACGATCGGCTGGCTTACCTGCAGCGCCACGCGGGTGTCCATTTAGATTTTTCTGATGCACTTTTCGTTGCAGCCGGCTCTCTTCGGCCAGAAGCTGCAGTTCTTGATCTTCCAAAGAATCACGGAGAACATACCGTAGGGTATGGGGCGCACTACGATATCGGCCTCGGCCAAGCTCTCTTCGAGGGGGCATTCAACCAACCACTGCCGAATCTCTTCCGGCTTTTCGTCAGTCCCAGCAGGTTTTGGAAGTGTCATAATTTTATCCTCCGTTAGAGGATAGGGCAAAAATCATGCCCTCCAACAAGGGCATAAACTCCCCCGTTTTCCATCGTCACCGATGTTATTTTGTCAACACTCGTAATAAGAGATGCGTATTTTCCCAAATCCTGGAAAAGAAGAAGGAAAGAGCAAAGTTCTTCAGGACAGTTTCCATCGCCATTCTCAATTTAAGGTTCATCGTTCTTCAGCCAATAGGGTATCTTGCTTCTTTCCAACTTAATTTCTCTCAGCAAGCTCCAGTCTGTCACTTGGCTCAGGGAGGGATCCTTGGTCACTTGGAGCTCCTCTTTGATTCGCCGCACATCCAGTGAGACTGCTCTCTCGGAAACAAAGCCATCGTCGGTAAAGGAACGAATTGAAGAGTCATAAGTTTTGATCGCTTGGGAGGGCGTGATCCGGAGATGACTCTGGATGATGCGGACGGTCTCGGGCCGTTTCTGCTTGATGAAGCGCGTGCCCCTAAGCGTTGCTTGGATAACCTTCTTGATCTGCTCCCTATGCGTTGCGAGCTTGGCGGCCGTTACGGCGATACCGGATAGGGGCAGGTCAATGATAGCTCCCAAGTGGAGGAAGCGCTTCAAACCCTCCTCTTCCGCTTTGACGGCAAGGGCCACGTCGACCGCGGCAGCGTCAATGGAACCGTCCTTCAAGGCCGCGACCCGAAGCAAGCTGTCGCCCGTGTCGATGATCTTGACATCCCTGTCGGGATCGAGCCCCAAATACCTCACGGCCACGCGGGACAGATAGTCGACCCTGCTGCCGAAAGAATCGACCCCCAGGGTTTTCCCCTTGAGGTCTCTACCGAAACGAATCTCGGGTCGTGAGATGAGAACGTGCAGGGGTCTAGAAACCATCGCAGCCACCACCTTGATTGGAGTTCCCGTCATCGCCGCTTGCACGGAGGTCCCCCAGGCTAAAACGTAGTCAACCTCTCCGGCAACGAGCGCCTTCACGGCAATCTCCGGCTGGATCTGGATCTTTTGAACCTCCAAGCCTTCGGTTCTGAAATATCCGTTGCGCATGGCCACCACGACGGGCATCTCGAACAAATCCTGGCTCGGCGTCGCGATCATGACCCGGTCTGCTGCGGTGCAAAAAGCAGAAGAAAAAAACACGTAGAGAGGTATCACCTTCAGCAGAACGTTGCGCATGGCCCTCTGGACGGTACCTGAATCCGGACCCGATCTTCCGTTATCGCTCATTTCATTTAGACGCCTCCCAGGTTCGTCCTGTTTTAGAGAGGTGGGAAAAAGAACAGTGATTTTTCCTTCACGATCTAGGGCCGGTCGACGGGTAAGGGTTCGTAGATGGTTTCGTTTCGAATGGCGTATACGGGCACTAGCGCCTGGCGTGCCTGTATGGTTCCCTTCTGGGAATCCACGGCTTTCCACTCACGCTCCTCCACTCGCAAAACAGAAATATCAGCAGGACGACCAATGCGGATGAAACCAAGTTCGGCGGTTCGGGCAAGGAGCTTGGCGGCGTTCACTGTTGCCATCTCTACCACTTGGTTGAGAGAGAACCCCAGCGCCATAAGTTTTGCCATCGTCGTGGGAAGATCGTAAACCGGACCCGCGCGGTTACCTCGGTGGCCGTCGGTGGAGACGCCGTCCGGGAAAAGTTCTTGATCGAGAACTTTGCGGGCAACGTCGAAATTCAAATTGTGCAGTCCGTGGCCCACGTCCATGAGCACGCCGGACTCTTTGGCTTTCCGCACCTGCGGCCAGAGCTTGCCGTGCGGATCAA
>JAHKKJ010000350.1 GCA_020027655.1 Deltaproteobacteria bacterium
AAGTTAGTCTTTTTTGCGAGAGCGAAGTTTTTTCCGTACAAGCGCAACTATGGCCCTGGCGATCCGAACCGCCTTGCTTCCTTGATCTTGGGTATAGGATTCAAACGGCACGGCAGGAGGAGCGAGGACGTCAGGATAACGGGTCGGAATATAGTATTGATCCAAGATGCGCTTGTTCGGCCATAAAACACGCGTCGGAGTAGTCCCTATTCTTTTGATGGCTTTGAGCAATCTTGAGATCATGCTCGGCTTGGCGCAGCCAGCGCAGACCAGCCTCAGGGGTTGGCTTCATAGAGAAGCTTCCCCTCGCGGAGGGCTTGGATGATAAAAGGGTTTTCCTCCCCCACCATCGCTCGGATTTCCGCGGGCGTATACACCAGGATGTCGGCGTGGACTCCCCGAGGGCAGAGCTTGGCCATAGTCTCAAGACGCTCGATGAAGGATTCCCGAGTGTCTTTGATGACGATCAGATCGAGATCGCTTTGGGCATCAGCGTCTCCCCGAGCGGCGGAACCGAAGAGAATGACCTTTTGAGGTCGATACTTTTTTAGCGTGTCGAGCACACTGGCGAGAGATTTTTCCATGGGTTCCTTTCGAAAGTTTAATACATCCACTCGAGGGATAGCGTCAAGCGATAGAGACCCAAAGAGGACGGAAGTTGGGTAGCGTGCTCGCGCGCCTCTTAGATTTGCTAAAGGCTCAGGATCATGTCCGCACCTCCGGCCGGAGCGTCTTACCGTAAGGAAATTCTCAGTCAGTTTGGTCAACGAAGGCCAGAGGTTGGTTTAAAGATAAAGATATTGACAGCCGGCGTTGCTCGCACTAACGTCAAGTCATGCTCTAATCAGAGGGTTGGAGTGTCGGGGATGGGGAGTGGTGGGGTTTTGATGCATCACTCCAGTACTCTATAACTCCACCACTCCAGTCTCTACTTTATCCTCAAAAGGAGGAACCGCCATGCAAAACCATCTCCCGATCGTCGATGCCGATGCCCACGTTATCGAAACCGAACACACCTGGGACTACCTGGAGCCATCGGAGCAGAAGTTTCGCCCGCGACTCTTCTACTCCCCCGACGACGCGACGCGGCAGTACTGGGTCATCGACGACAAGATACGGGGCTTTCGCTTTCCGACCTTGTCCGAACGGCAACTGAGAGAATTTGCCCAGCGCGCGGGAAGAAACTTCGAGACGCCGCAGGCCGCGCGGGAGCTGGACGACGTCGAGCTTCGGCTTAAGCACATGGATGAGCTGGGCATCGATATTCAGGTACTGCACAATACTTTTTGGATTGAACAGATTACCACCCGGCCCGAGGTTGAGACGGCCCTATGCTGGAGCTGGAACCGTTGGCTCGCCGATGTCAGCAAGAAGAGCAAAGGCCGGCTTCGTTATTCGTGCGTCGTTCCAGCGATGATCGTCGACCAAGCCATCGCCCAGATCAAGTTCGCCAAGGAGAACGGCGCAGCGGCGGTCTGCATGCGCCCTTTAGAGGGAGAACGGCATCTTAGCGACCCTTATTTCTATCCCATCTACCAAACCGCCGCCGATCTCGACCTGGCCATCGCCGTCCACATTGCCAACGGCAATCCCGAAAACTGCGACCTCTACCGCTTAGCTCCGGCGGGACGCTTCGCCCAGTTCCGGGTGCCCACGGTGACCGCGTGCTTTAATCTGTTGATGAGCGAGTTGCCGCAGCAGTTTCCCAAGCTCCGCTGGGGTTTCATCGAAGCCTCCGCGCAGTGGGTGCCTTGGGTCTACCGCGAAGTAGCGATTCGTTACGCAGTAAGCGGCAGGACCTTCCCGAAAAACATTTTCGAGGAATATAACGTCTACGTCACGTGCCAGACCAATGACGATGTGCCTTACATCGTGAAGTACGCGGGGGAGCAGCGGCTCGTCATCGGTACCGATTATGGCCATACCGATCCCTCCAGCGCAGTCAGCGCCCTCGCTGAGTTTCAAAGAATGGAAGGGATCGACCAAGCGGTAAAGGAACGCATTCTGACCTACAATCCCAAGGAGCTCTACGCCTTGTAGGGGACCGTTGAATGTAACTAACCGGGCGCCAAAAGAAGGCAATGTATGAACACGAAGGGAGGTTGAAATGGCTCACATGCTTATTCGACACAAGGTGCAGGACTTCGGCAAATGGAAACCGGCCTATGACGTGCATCAACCGGCCCGTGCAGCGGCGGGCTTGAAAGATCTCCGCCTCTGGCGCAACGCCGATGATCCCAACGATATTTTCTTGTTGTTCGAGGCCGCCGACGTGGCCAAGGCCAAGGCTTTTGCCGCCTCGGCCGATCTGAAGGAAAAGATGACGTCCGCGGGAGTGATCGGCCAGCCGGAAATCTTCTTTCTCTCGGGCGATTGAGCGGGCAAGCCCTGTTTCTCGGTCAATTCCACGGCAATAGATCGCGAAGCGAGAAGTAACGAGTTATCTCGAGGAAATGCGATACGTTTTCCGCAGGGCTGTATAAGATTGCTATTTGAGAATCTCCCGCAGTTTGGCTACCAGAGCGGGATCCAGTTTGAAAAATCTTGCCACAGTCTTTTCCACTTCTTCCCCAGGTACCGGATCGATGTCCAGCTGGCCCTTCTTCGCATCGGCAAGAAACTCCGGATCCGTCATGGTATCCATGAACGCTTTCTGCAAGAGTTGGACGCGATCTTTCGGTGTGCCCGGGGGCAACGAGTATGGCCGCGTGATCGAGTTCGGATCGTGAACCGCCGCCTGAAGTAATAAGCGAGCCTCCTCGGTTTTTGCCAGGCTGGCGGCCAGCGGGACTTTGGCAAGCTCCGGATGAGGCTTGGCCACCAGTTGAAGCACTAGATTGACCTCGCCGGCTTCCAGTGCTTTGCGCCAGATGACCTTGATCGATTCCCACTGCCAGCAGCCGCCGGCAAGCTCGCCGCTCTCGGCCGCGAGCCGAATCTCGGCAGTGCCCTTATATCCGGGGATCGGCTGAACCGGCAGGCCCAGGACCTCTTTGAGCACTCGCGCCATGCCATAAGAGGCATCTCCCGGCCCTACGCCGCCGAGCTTGACCGGTTGTTTTGACGCTTTCCATTGTTCGAGATTGGCAATGCCGCTCGCTTTGGTCAACGCACAGGCACCGGTATCTTGTACGGGTACCCCGAGCCACTCGAACTTGCGCGCGTCGAACTCAATGCCTGGAGCTCCCAGGACCTGGTTCAAGACTTGAAAACCATGGAAGTTACCGATGGTGAGGCCGTCGGGTTTCGCAATCCTGTAAAGATGATTGGCGGCAACGATACTTCCTGCTCCCGTCATATTTTCCACAATGATTGTAGGATTACCGGGGATATGTTTGCCCATGTGGCGCGCAATGGCCCGGGAATAGGTATCGAAGCCGCCGCCGGCGGAAAAACCAACGACGATACGGATCGTCTTACCTTCAAAAGCGGGCTGCGCCGCGTACAGGGCGCCACTGAAAAGGCTCAGCGACACTAGGGCAGCAATCAAGAAGCAGACTCTTCGATTCATATCAACTCTCCTTTGCCATCGCGTGAAAAAAGTACCGATTCCCTCAGGAACTTTTTGCTGGTTGGTTTCCCGCTTGCGGACGCTTGCCGATTTGCTCCCCCTTTGGCAGTTGCTCGTATTTCACGACAATCCGCTTGTCCATTAGCGCATATATTTTCGCCCAATCGCGTTCACTCATCGGTTCCCTCCTTGTTCCAGGTTACTTGATAAATCTCAGATCCGAGAGCCGGCCTTCTCAACGACTTGAACGGTTTGAACTTCTTGAACGGATTGAACGAAGTGTTCAATCGGGTTTCCTCGGCACAACGGCCCATGCTTCGATTTCCACCAGCATGTCCGGCAAGTCTATTCCTACTCCTCTGATTAATGTGGCCGGTCGGGGATGCGCCCGTAAATCAGGCTCATTCTCCTCAAAGAATTTGTACATCTCGTCGCGCATGTCGAAAACGTCCTCTCTCCGCTTGAGAAAATAACGGAACATTACGATATGTTTCAGCGTGGCGCCCATCAATTCGAGGCTGTTCTTGATGTCTTCCAGTGTTTGACGCGTCTGTTCTTTGATGCCACCTACTACTTTACCTTTTCCGGCCCGCTCCTCGTCCGGGGTTCTACAGGGGCCATCTTCGAACGGATCTCTTCCCGTGGAGCCGGAGAGAAAAAGAATGTCGACGTCTCCTTTGGTTCTAAACCCCGTCGCCCAGTTCATCTTTTCCTTATGATAGTGCGGCCAGAGCGTACCCCAGTCGTATTCGACTTTTTCTTGTCTTTGGCGCTCAAGCGCTTTTTGATTTGTGGCCATGTCAGCAATCCTCCTGTGCTCGGTTAGATAGGTTATTCATTTAACAGAGCCTCGAGACAGGCACAATACGAAAACTCGCTCATTGCCCGGCGCAAGCTCCCGCTTGTGGACACGGTGAACGAAGCAAGCGGACGGGTATCAGAACATAGCGATGAGAATTTATCCCAAGGCGTCACCCTGGAATGTTTTAATCGAGGTCCAGTTCCGGTGTCGCCTGGATTCCCGCTAGAAGCATTCGGGAATGACGGACTCTAAGAGGTCCGGGAATAGCTCTTTTACGCAGCAAGCTGCGGGGAATCAAGCCCCCAGTGATTGAAAAGAACGGCGCTGCGTAAAACACTGAATTTGCTCTAGCCACACGGTCTTCTTTTAGCCCCCCTTTGCCACGCTACGTTATCGGCGTGTCGACTTGAGTGGCATATCCTAACTCCAGTTGTCGAATCCAAACTCAGGCCCTTTTTGTGGCCCCATCGTTTGGCGTTGCCTCTTTACAGCGTAGCTCGGCTATGTGATACTAATTCTCCATTTGTATTACAACGGAATCGAGTATGGCGAAGAGCGTGCGATTCAATCATGAGCTGGAATCTCTGCTTGAGGAAGCCGCGCAGGCTTTGGGCGTGTCTCAGTCTACCCTGATTCGGGAAGCGATCGCTGAAAAGTGCCGGGAGGTGCTTAGACCCCCACTTTAT
>JAHKKJ010000351.1 GCA_020027655.1 Deltaproteobacteria bacterium
CGGCGATTTCCACTTCTCCGGCGTTGGGCTTTTCAAACCCGGCAACCATGCGCAGGGTGGTGGTCTTGCCGCAGCCGCTCGGTCCCAGCAGGGTGACGACTTCCCCTTGCTCCACTTTGAACGAGACGTTGTCGACGGCGGTGAGCTTGCCAAAGATTTTGACCAGATTGCGGACTTCGAGAAAGGTTTGGCTCATGGGTTGCCGAATACCTCGCTTAGCAACGGCATCAAATTATCTTTCACTTGCATCGCTGCCTTGGTGTAAGTTTTGATCGCTCCCGGCTGCGGCACCCGCCACGGCTCGGTGTGATCGCTGGGCACATCCGCGCGAGCGCTGACGTAACCACTGGCTCGCGCAAAGACGGCTTGCCCTTCCTTGCTTAACAACCAATTGATGTAGATCTTGGCAGCGCTCGGATGGGGGGCTTTGTTGAATAACGCAAGCGCGCCGTTCGCCGGGCTGACATCGGTCCCTTCCTTTAGTTGCCTGGGGTCGACGATGGCGATGGGCACGCCTTGTTTCGCCCGCGCGATGGCGACGAAGTCGGCCGTTCCGATCAGCACTGGGTATCGGCCTTGACCAATGGCGTCCACTTCCTGGGCGAAATCTTTCATGATGGTAATCTGTTGCTTGCCCAAGGCGCGAATAAAATCCGCACCCAACTCCGGATGCAGATAGAAGAAAGTAAAAGTCGCCTGGCCCGGGCCCGCTCGGCGCGGATCGTCGAGGATCAGCTTTCCTTTCCACTTGGGATCGAGAAGATCCTTGTGGGATTTAAACTCCTTCGGGCTTACGAGCTTGGGATTGTAAAAGATGGTGCCGCGCTGGAACGGAGTCATGGTCAGCAGCATCCTGTTGGGATCGAGAAACTCCATGCCGCCGCGCCAGGATTTTGGATCTTTTACCTCGGGCAAGATCAGAGCCGGATCAAGAGGATCGAATGCGCCCATGGGTATCATCGACTCGAGCCCGGTGGTAGTGCCGTGGACGAAAACATCCCAGAGATAACGGCCCGCCTTGCGTTCCGACGCGATGCGGGGGGGGACTTCGCGGCCCAAGGCGCCAAACAAATCCACCGTAATGCCGTATTTTTCTTGGAAGGGAATCGTGAGCGCGTCGCGTATCGCTGCAGTCACGTCGGTGATCACGGCTACCTTGCCTTCCTTCTTCGCGGCGGTAAGCGTGCGATCCCAGTCCGACTGCCAGTCCGCCCTGGCGCTCAGCACGTCGGTCGCAATTAGAAGAATCAGGATTGAAAAAATTTTCTCGCCGATGGTGTGCCCCTTCACAATGACGCTAATTTCATCTGCCTACCAGATCTCAAAATCACGCAAGATATATCTACGTTCGCCGGAATGGTCAAGTTAGGTAATCCGCTACGATGGAGACTCCCGTAGCCATTGAATCGCATCGCGGCAGTTCCGCTTGCGGGTTCTGGGTGCGCGGCGTATCCTAGCACTTTTCAGCATGAGAGGAACTAATCAAGGCAAAGGTTACGGAGAAAGGCGTGGTTATCCCCCAGACCCTATGACGGGAAGAGTCCAAGACGCCGAAACGCTGAATGAATTGTGTCCTTATAATAGGATCTGATTGATTTGAATCTGACTTATGCTAGTGGGGTTCCGGAAGGGACGTTCCATGACGGCGCCCACTGGCCTCAGCGATTGAAAACATTTCATTCAGCTTGACCTGACCGCGCCGATAAAAGCTCCCAATTTTCTTTAAGCCGAGACAAGCACGGGGTGTGAGCTAGCCTACGCTCGCGTTCAAGGCTATCGTCAAATTGACAAAAGGGGCGGTAGTTATCGACACCAACGTATTTGTCGCGGCTTTGAGGTCGCAATACGGAGCATCCTACAAACTGTTCATGCTTCTCAACAGCGGCAAATTTGAAATCAATCTTTCCGTGCCGTTGACTCTTGAGTACGAAGGAGCGGGCAAGCGCCTCGTCGGTAAAAAAGGCGCCCTGAAAGCGAACGACATTGACGACATCGTTGATTATGTTTGCTCCATTGCCCATCGGAAAAAGGTTTATTACTTGTGGCGGCCGATTTTGAGTGATCCCAAAGACGATATGGTTCTCGAATTGGCTGTATCTGCCGGGTGCACAATTATCGTCACTTACAACAAAGACGATTTTGAAGGAGTTGAAAAATTTGGTATTCGACTCCTGACTGCCCAGGAATTTTTACGCGAGATAGGAGAGCTACCATGAGCACAATTAGTCTCCGCCTACCCGACTCCCTGCACAAGCAAGCGCGCAAGGTGGCGGAAAAAGAAAGTGTGTCTATCAATCAGTTGATAACACTGGCTTTGGCCGAGAAACTTTCCGCGCTGATGACCGAAGAGTACCTCGAGGAACGAGCGAAGCGCGGCAGTCGGAAGAAATTTGCCCGTGCAATGTCGAAGGTTCCTAAAGTAGAACCGGAAGAAAATGACCGGCTGCCGACATAAGCTCTTGGGCAGCAACGAGTACACGAGACCGGGGAGGGTTTAACCCTTCAATTCATTGCCAGTTAGCTGCAAGAAGCGAGCGCAAAGCTAACCCCGATCCGACACTTACCGTCCCACGGGGCGAACGCGAGGTCAGCCGACAGACATTTCCACGTCCTGCAAAATTTCGGATCGAGGCTAACGCGGAAGAACCGTATTCAGGAACGCAACCACTTCGTTCCTTAGATTAACGTAACGCTCCAGGTGACTGTCCAGGTATTGCACGCCTTCTTTGGGGATGAGATGTTCCGCGACGTGATCCCGCGGCACATCTTGCCTCAGAGTGGCAAAGCCGATGGCTTTGCTCCATTCTGTCTGGCCTTGTTTCGAGAGTAGATAATCGATGTAGACTTTGAGGGCGTTCGGATGCGGTGGGTTTCTGGGTACCGAGATAGCGCCATTTCCAGCGGTGGTGAGCGCGCCTTCCTGCATCGCTTCGGGATTGAATTGTCGCACGGGCAGTCCCTTGGCAATAAACTCCTTGGCCAAAACTTCACTCGGTCCGATGGCGATGGGATATTTGCCCTGACCGACAAAGTCCAACAGTTGGCGATCGTCGCGGCTCAGCGCGATGTCCTGGGTGGTAAAAAGTTTTTGGATATAGTCTTTGCCCAATTTCGGATTGGCGTACCAAAACGTGGCGATGGCAAGCCCGCCTCCCGCCAGGCGCGGGTCGCGATTAGCGATTTTACCTTTCCACTTCGGCGCGAGAAGATCTTTCCACGAGTTGATCTCATTGGCCGAAATCAGGGTTGGATTGTAAACAAAAGGAGGGAGAATATAGACGCTCATCGCGAGATTGTATTGTCCGGCCTCGTCAGCGAAGCTAAATTTCTTGTTGAGCCACACCGAAGTATCGCGGGTATTCGGACCAACGAGATAGGGCTGGAGTGGGATTACCGCTCTGGCGGGCATCAGCCCGTTGATAACCGTGGTGGTGCCCTGAACCAGCAAGTCCACTGCGAAGCGCTCGGATTTCTGCTCAGCGAGTAATCTGGGTGGAAGCTGGGCGCCCGCCGAGCCGCTGTGCTCCACTTTGATCTCCGGGTATTTGCGCTGAAAACCTAGAGTGAGCGCGTCGCGCGTTTCGCTACCTTGCGGCCCAACGACCACGACCGCTCCCTCGCGCTTTGCCGCCTCGACAATCTGGGCCCACTCAGTTTGTTGGGACCCAGCAGTTCCGAGCACGCAGCACACTGACAATGTCACAAAAGCCAACGAGAGCAATGGCCGCTTCATGAATCAAAGCCTCCCTTTCGGTTTCGCAGAAAAGCAAAATCCGTCGTCTGGCAGACTATAAGATTTTTTTCGCTTCCGTCAAGTAAGTGACCGAAGACAGAGTCGCGCTCAGAAGAAACGATTTTTTCCCCAAAGCTTAGTTTAAACTGCGGCCATAGAGAACTGGTGATTGTGCGGCCGGCGAGTGAGTGAGAACGAAAAGTCTTCTTGGCGATCGGCACTAGTTATAAGGGCTAGCCCGGATTATTCATGGTTAAGCGAATAAAAAAGCCATCGGCATCGTCAAACTATGCAAGAAATAAGGTTGATCATCACAGCAACCTAACACAGCAGACGGAGGACCGATGGCTACAGAGTGTCATAATCAACTCGGGCTTAGTTTTCAACCGAAGATCATTCTCGATTTCAACGGCGGTGAGATTACCAGCGACTCGGGACTTTTGCTCTTGCGCCAGTTTGATGCGCAACTGGCGCTCACGAAAAAACTTACGGGGCTTGTCAACGACTGGCGTCATCCGTTGTTCATCGAGCACCACACCCATGAGATGCTGTGTCAGAGAATTTATCAGATCGCCGCAGGCTACGAGGATTGCAACGACGCCGACACATTGCGCAGCGATCCCACGTTTCAAACCATCGTTGGTAAATCCGATCCTCTGGCCTCTCAGCCTACGCTCTCGCGTCTGGAGAATCACGCCGATGAGCAAACCATCGAACGGCTGGGCGCCGTGGGTCTTCAGTGGTTTTTGCACCATGGTTACAAGAAACGAGAAACTCCCAAGGAAATCTTATTGGACTCCGATGCCACCGACGATCCCTGCCACGGCCAGCAAGAGTTTGCCTTCTTTCACGGAAAATACGGCGAGCACATGTATCACCCGCTGTTTTTCTTCGAAGCCAAAACCGGCTCGCTGCTCTCCGCCCAGCTTCGCCCCGGCAACGCCTCTGCCTCAGCGGGAATTGCCGCTGAGCTTAGTCGGCTGGTTCCCATCCTTAAACGGCGTTTCCCTAAAAGTCAGATCAGCTATCGGGCCGATGCCGGCTCGGCCACTCCAGAGATCTACCGGACCTTGGAATCCTTCGAAATGCTCTATGCTATCGGGATCGCCTCCAACTCGGTATTCAAGAAAAGAACCGAGCGCTGGCTTAAGAAGGCCACGCGCAAGTATGCCCGCACCAAAGTGCCGCTCAGAGTCTTCTATAGCTTTCGCCACCGGGCCGGAAGCTGGAACAAACAACGCAGGATCGTGGTCAAGATCGAAGTTCTATGACGGCTATGATGACCGAGGAGAGTGCGAGAATCGGATCAAGGAATTTAAGCGCGATCTTAGCGCTGACCGGCTTTCCTGCCATAGCTATCGCGCCAATGCTTTTCGACTTAACCTCCATGCGCTCGCTTACCAGTTACTGGTGCTGTTCCGTCTCCACGCGCTTCGAACCACCGACCTCGCTCATGCGCGGCTGGAAACCTTACGGCTTAAGCTGTTCAAAGTGGGGGCTCGATTTAAGAGCACTGCTCGCCACTTGTGGTTTCATCTCTCCTCAAGCTGGCCCGGACGCGATCTGTTCGTGGAGATCTGGCAAAAACTTAAGCGCCTTCCCCAGCCTGCGCCCAGTTAAACTAGCCTCGCTCCGATCAACTCTTCAGCCCGATTCTAAACACTCACAACAGTCAGACGCAGGGGTGTTTTCGCAAACCGCGCTTTTCTCTCGCTCAATCCCCGAACCAACAACAACTGCTCTCTTGGTTTGGAAATTTACATTCGGCTCGAAAGCTTTCAGCAATCAATGCGACTTTTTCAACCGAATTCTAAAAACCATGAATAATGCGGGCTAGTGCTTTGGAAGGGTGAGGGATGAAGACCTCCGTGTAAGAAGTTCCCCTTTGAAAAAGGGGGGATAAAGGGGGATTTTCAAAGCACCTTGATGGCAACCGTCGTATCGCTTGTCGAACCAATGAATTCGATTACGACACAGTCTCGCAGCAGAAGGAAGACCAGCTAACGCAACAGCCAAGACTTTAGGCCATGGTTCTAGTTTCGGTTACGCGATTGCGCGTAAGATCTTTTCGTTTCGTCTTGCCATTCATTTGGTATGCGCTTAGATCCACTCTGCAAGCGAAGGGTAGTCCTGGGAATTTCGGTGTCAGGTTACGCAAGACAAAACGGTTTGCGTTTTGGACGCTGACCCTGTGGGAAAGTGATAGCGCGATGAGAGCGTTCCGCGTCGCCCCACCGCACCGCGACGCGATGCGTAAATTACCTTATTGGTGCGACGAGGCATCCTACGCCCATTGGAATCAAGATGATTCGGTGATGCCCTCGTGGCAGGAGGCGGTTAAGAAATTGTCCGTGAGCGGTGAAATTTCCAAGGTTCTTTATCCGTCTCCGGATCAGAAGGCGGGACGGCTTGGTACCAGTTAGTAGGCCGGCGGCAGATCGTCAGAGCTGAGGTTGTTCGCAGTCGTGACGCCTAAGAAACCTCGATGAAATAGGGGATCGCCTGCAGGCCGATGCTGACAGCGAGGAGAGCCAGAGATGCGAAAGCGAAGGGGTGAAAGCGGGGAACGTGCGCAACCTGCGCTTTGGTCAAATAAGTGCCCTTTTCTAACCGATCGATCTCAACATAGGCCTTGCCGAGTTGCTCGGCGTCCCTGACGTCGTAGTAGTTTCCTCCGGCGGTTCGCACGGCCGCGATCAGGCGCGGAGTCTCCGCCGCTCTTCTAACCTCGACTCCGATGAAGTAGATCTTAAATCCCGTTTGGGCGGCCTTTTGGATGGCGGCATAGACATCGCGACCGGTGTTGTTCTCCCCGTCAGTCAGAACAATCATGACCTTGCTCAGGCTTTTTCCGCTCCCTTGTTTTTGCTGCTCGGCAAGATTAAGAGCGGTCAGGATCCCTTCGCCAATGGCAGTCTGTCCCTCGCTGGCCAGGGTCTTGTTATCCACCATGCGTAAATAATTTGTCAGGTAGGCTACATCTTGCGTCAGGGGAGCGACCACGTAGCCATTTTCGGAGAAGACGATCAGACCGATTCGATCCCCGTGGCGTTTTTGCACGAAGCCCAGCATGACTTCCTTGACTGCCTCGAGCCGGCTGACCTCCTTGCGCGTGATTCCTGCTCTTCTTCTTTCCAATGCCCCCTCAAGATCGATGGGCTCTTGCATGCTCCATGAGAGATCCAATATCAAAAGAATGTCGAGCCCTTTGTTGACGATAGTGCGCTCAGCCAAAGGCTGAACGGGATTGAGCAGCGCGATCGCCAAAACCAGGAGAGCGAAGAATTCAAGCATCCTGGGAAGATAGACGAAGCGCGATGCCGGCCGGATTCGGTTGCGCAGGTAAGGGAGCATGGAAAGGGTGAGATAACTTTTGCGTCTCCGCCACCTGAAGAAAGCAAACACCAGCAGCAGAGGGAGTATGATGTACAAGCTATCCAATCGGGTGAAGATCATCTCGCTCTCGGCGACATTTTGATTGCCTGCTCCAGCGAGTCGATCAATGATGCCTGCTGGTCATTGCCCGGCGGCGAGCCGTCTCGCTTACCGTATTGCGCCGCCTCGCACTGCTCCAATACCGTGCGTACCCGTTGCGCGAAAGCTCCATTGCAGCCGGCCGCCTGGAGCGCTTGCTCGGCTTCTCCGGGGGTCAGTCCTCGCGCTTCGACGTCCAACCACTCCGTCAGATACTGCCGCACGAACTGGCCAATTTCAGCGTAGAATATTGGCGAATCTTTGGCCGGTTCTTTCGCCATTTGCCGAATACGTTGCAGCCCCTCCTTGAGCCATCGCTCACGCATGCGCCGGCTGACCGGTCTCTTGATGACCTTATCGCGATGAACGGCGTGCCATAATCGGGCCGCCACGCGCGACCCGACAAATCCCATGCCGATCAAACCCAAAACCAGGGCTCCGATTGCATAAGTTGGATCCACGGGATGGACCTGCTTAAATTCCCTCAACTTGGCCTGTCCTCCGGGCAAGGTGCTCCGCAGCGCAATTTTTTGCGGCGGAATCCGAATCGCCTGGGCGCGGGCCTCCTTTTCTGAAACGCTGCCGTCCCGCCTGAAATAATAAAGCGCCACGGGCGGGACCACGAGTTCGGGCTTACCGCTCTCGTAGGTCGTGAGCAGCAGGACAACCTCGAAAAGCTTCTTATCGTCCCGCCAGTCCCGCTCCTCTGCCCGGATGGCGCGCAAGACAAACGGAGGTAGAGAAAGATTTTCCTTTTTGAGATCGTCCACAACGAACTGCACGCTTCGAGGATGGATCACTTGAATCGTGTATTCCAAGGAGTCGCCAACCCAGATGGCGGTACGGTCGAGGCGAGTCGTGATCGAGAACGGGAGCTGCCCCTTCTGGCTCGCGGGAGCGGCCTCCAACTCGACGGCGACAAACAATAACAGCGCACACAACGCAGCACATTTCATCGGGATTTTCTCCGAGTAAAAAAG
>JAHKKJ010000352.1 GCA_020027655.1 Deltaproteobacteria bacterium
ATAGAAGCCATGCTGGCCTTCGAACACCGTGGCGGGACCGCGAAAGCCCTCCCGCGCCAGCATGGTCGCGATCACTCCGCCGTGCGCCGACCAGCCCGGATGAAGTCGTTTAGTCCAAGTGCCATCGGCCAGGTATTCGATGATCCCCGAGCTTTGACTGCCGCATAAACCGAATGCATCGCTCCATTGAGCCGCATCGAGACCATGGAGTTTGCCGGCCGCTGCCGCAGCGCCAAAGGTGGAGCAAAGAGCAGTCGGATGAAAGCCGCGAGCGTGAAACTTACCCGGCGCTACGAGGCCGACTTTGCACATCACTTCCGTACCGGCGATGGTGGCTTCCAAGACAGCTTTTCCGCTCGCGCGCAGCTCCTCACCCACCGCCAACGCGGTCATACCCGCGCAGCAACCCGTGTGCACGATTGCTTCTTCCAATGTGTCGTCATAGTCGAGACCATGAGCCAACGTTCCATTGGCCAGGACAGCGTTGGCGGCGGCCACTTTCAGCGGCGAGCCAATCAAACGACTGGAGGTCGGGCCGCCAAGCTGCCGCGCCACATTCATGACCATCCGTCCAAAGTCCATTGTCGAGGAGGCCAGCGCAATCCCTAAGGTATCGAGAAACACCAACTTGGCTTTATCAACGACCCCCTGCGGCACCTCTTCGAGCTTCAACCCACAGAGGAATCTGGCTATCGCTTGAGAGTACGGCTCCACTTTTTACTCCCTGGTTTCGTAGGTCTGGTTTTCCGATCATCGTTGTCTTTGCCGCCGGAAAGTGCTCGCAGCAGCGGCTTGAGGCTTCTGAGTTCCTCCAGACGGCTAATGAGCTGGATCGCTGATTCAGCGTTTTTGCGCGGCAAGACAAGATCGGCGCAGTCGCGAAACTTATCGCTGAGTTCAGCCCAGCTCATCGGCTTTTGCGGATGTCCGCGGGCAACGTCGTAACGGCCTTCGATCGTCTTGCCGCTCTTGAGTTTGATTCGAATTCGCGAGCGCACCTGATCGTAACCGAGGGCTTCCAGCTCGTCGTCGACATAAAGCGTTACCCTTTTCATCAATTCCACAACTTTTCGCTCACGGACCTTTCGATCGACGAACTGTGCAATGCCCGCTTTGCGTTCCAAAACCGCGATGGCCATGCAAAAAGGAATGCTGAATTTTCCTTCCAGCGCCGTTTTCGGCATCGGGTAGATCAAAGCATTGGGAACGTTGGAATTCGTCCCGACATCGATGGATTCGATGTCATCGGCGTGAAGATCATGTTCCCTCACCAGGTCGAGGATAAGATCCTGCGCCGGATGAGATAGAGAGCCGGAGGGATAAGGTTTGATCGAGATCCCCGGATCCAACATGAAGTAGGGCCGCCCTAACTTGCCGGAAATCTTGCTCTCGTCGTAGCCGCCCGCCATGGCGTGGTAGAACCCCCGTCGCGCTTCCAAGATATTCGTCGCCGACGTGAATCCCGCCTGCGCCAGCAGCGCGGCCGTTACGCCGTTTTCCGCCGCTCGCCCCGCATGCAAAGGCTTGGTCATCGTGCCGAAATTTTCACGCAGGCCGGATGCCATGCTAGCGGCGATAGCCAACGTCCGAATCAGTGCCTCTTCTTTGAGGCGCAGGATTTTTCCCACCGCCATCGCCGCTCCGAGGCCGCCCATAGTCGCTGTAGAGTGAAACCCCGATTGATAATGATGCGGGTTGATAGCATCGGCGATGCGGCACTCGACCTCCACCCCCAATATATACGCCAATAGGAATTCCTCACCGCTGATTTTCTCTTTCTCGCCCATCGGCAAAGCCGCGTGGAGCACCGGCGTCGTCGGGTGAGTCAATAAGCCGTAAACCGCCTCCTTGGACGTTGAGAGCTGCGTATCGTCGTAATCCATCGCGTGGCCTGAAACACCGTTGATCAAGGCTGCCTTCGGTGCGGGTATCTTGAGTCCAGTTCCCAAAACCGTGGATTCTTCCTTTCCACTCATCTGGCGCACATGGTTCAGCACGATGCGCGATCCCTCCTCCGTCAGGCCCGCCAGTGCAACCCCCAATCCGTCCAGGACGAAACCACGGGCCGCACGAATAACCTCTGACGGGATATCGCGGTAGCTTGTCTTGGCGACATAATGCGCCACTTCCTGCGTCAATCCCATTGCGTTCCCCTTCAGTCACACCCATCGACTGGTGACCCAATAGCATGAACGATAGTAAGTGTCGAACTCATGATAAGTTCAAAGTTCCAGGTTCAAAGTTCAAAGAAAAAGACCGTCTCGTTCACCTTGAACCTTAAACGTTGAACTTTGAACCCTTGACCGAGGTAGCGACCCGTTTCCGCCAGAGGCGGATCAGCCTCAGGCTGAGCCTTCGCAACCGGAGACGCTCGGTCCTCGGGCGCTTTCTACCATTAAACACCTGAACCGCACCGGTTGACACATTGCCCATGTCAGATCATATGTTCGATTGGGACGATGGCAATCGCCGCACCATCCGGAGGAACTTGACATGAGCCAAGATGCCGCTAACCGCTATGTTGCCGCTCTCACCACAGGCGCGGGCCTGCACGATGGATTCATCTACTCAATGACTTTCGATGATTACAAGGACTTTCCTGATCCGTTTCCGCGCCGGGCTTTTACGGTGCGAGAAGTCGAGGCGCGGATCGAACGCTATCCCAATCCGGCGAAGCCCGGAGAATTATTTCAATGGGACACTCACGGCAGACTTCTCGCACCGGCACAGACGTCGATCCCGGGGATCGCCGCCGTCATGATCCACGGCGGCGCCGTGAATGAATATGAATTCATCTTCACACCGGACGGTCCTGAGAAGTATCTCGATCTAACCCAAGTGCCGCCAACGGAATCGCGCGCCGGCGTCGCGCAGCACATCGCATCGCTTGGGATTCCCGTGCTCGCGGTCTCGCTCCCCGGACACTACAGCCGGAAACCGTGGCCGCCTATTCCAGAACGAAGACCGGAGTTCATCATCGGGGAGATTCCCGGCGATGCAGAATTGAAGAACCGGCTCGCGGTTTATACTTTTCGCATGTGCCTCGAAGCGATCAAAGTTCTGATCGAAAAGAGTTTGCCCGATCTTAAACTCTTCTGTTGGGGCCACTCCACCGGCGGAGAATACTTTTACTTACTCGAGCAATACGGTCTCAAAAATAAACTTATCGGCGGTTTGGGGTTCGGCACCGGCATGCCGGCATGGATACGCAAAGAATGGGATCTAGCTTGCGCAGAAAAATCTCCCGAGGAGCGGGCCAAGCCCTTTCGCAATCTCAGCGACCTGAGCCGCAGGTCGCCCGAGGCATACGCCAAAAGCGGCTACGTCGGACCGAACCAACCCTGGGGCAGCGTAGAGCGCTGGTTCGAGCTGGAAAATCATCGCCGCCCGCAATTTAAGCCCTACTTGCAAGATATCGAGCACAGCGCCCACGATGTTTTGCTGCCCGAGATCCGCAACTTCTCCGGCTTGCCTGATGACGAGCTGTTCATTACCTACAAGGCGGATCTTAATCGCTTGCGCGGCAAGAAAATGCTCCACATCGTCGGTGAATTAGATAAAGGGCACTGGATCGAAGGCGGCGAGAAGGGACTCGAATTTCGTCGCGAGGTCTATGCTTTCAAACGTTTCGCTCCCTACGCCGACGCCTTGCGACTGATCGTCGTTCCCAATCTTACTCACTACGGTCACGTCGAGAGCTATAATGAGCGATTGGCAAACTTGATGGTGACAGGCTTGAGGGATTATTTTCTCCAATGAATGGCTCGTGGCTCAAATGACATACGCCGCAGCAAGCTGATGGGTATCAGAACATAAGCGATGAGAACGTCACCCCCGAATGTTTTAATCGGGGGTCCAGTTCCGGTCTCACTTGGATTCCTGATAGAAACATTCGGGAATGACGGGCTCTAAGAGATCTGGGAATAGTTCTTTACGCAGCAAGCTTCGGGAAATCAAACCCGCAGAGATTGAAAACCCGTTTGACAAGACAAACAATCGTCAAAATTTCGTCAGTTACTTGACAGGAAGGGTGATCTAACTTAGAGATTGCTATCGAATGCCAAAACAAAGTCAACGAAATCTACACGTTGTCTTGAAGAACCTATCTACCGTTCGGTGGCTCTTTGCCGCGCTCATTTTTTTGATCTCAAGCGGCGCCGCCGCGCTTCATTTTTGAATTAGTGGCCAGTGGCGTCGACAACCTTTACCAAAGCCGCTAGCTGAAAGCGCCCGACATTAAGCAGGAGGAAAAAGTCCATGACAAAGATCAGCGATACCCACGTACCCTACAACACCGGCTGGGCCGGCGAACTCAAAAAAGGTCAAGTCATCCGCATCACCGCGACTACCACAGTGGACTTTGTTTTTTTCCGCCTGCAAAACTTGCGCGAGCGCTTCGATCAGGCGCGGACCAAGGTCTACAATATGAAGTTGTTTATCAGCACCGGAGATAAGCTCATGGGCCGCAACAACCAACACATGATGACGATTCTTGCCGACGGATTCAAAGAAGGCACCCACGATTTACAGAAGGGCATGTGCAGCGGCTATCGATTCCAACTGGCAAAGCAGGAAGGCCGTCTCGGGGAATACTATCCAAGGCAGATCGCCGAGATTCCCGACCATGGCTGCTACGAGAATCTATCCAAGGCACTGGCTCCCTACGGAATTATTCCTGAGGACATCCCAAGCCCTTTCAATTTAAATCAGCATATGAAAATCGACGGGGTTACCGGGCGCATGGAGCATACCCAAGTGCGACCGCAGCCAGGCAATTTCATGGATCTCCGCGCGGAAATGGACTTGCTAGTCGCGTTCAGCGCTTGTCCGGATCTTCCCGTGGGTGGGAAGCCGGTGGACGTTTCGATTTACGACTGCTAGCAGTCTGCTGAAAAAGACTCATATGCTTCGTTGCGCTCAATCGCCTCGCTTCAACGTACTAAAGCTTGGAATAGTGGAAGGATGGAACGGTGGATTGATGGGTTCAAAAC
>JAHKKJ010000874.1 GCA_020027655.1 Deltaproteobacteria bacterium
AAGATACCACGCGAATGGCCCAGGCCACGGCGCAAGATCCGCACAGCGGGCTGCCGGCAGCCGAGAATCTTGCTCGCGAGATTCCCGAGCTGGATCTATTGGACGCCGATGCTCGATCCATCTCGGTCGAAGAAAAAATCCAAATGGCGCTGGCGGCGGAAAAAACCGCCTTGGAGTATGACCCCCGGATTACCAACTGCGAAGGTGGGGAGTTCTCCAATCAGTTCGGGCGGGTCATCTACGTCAGCAGTCACGGCTTTTCCGGTGAGTACGAGGGTTCGACTTTCGGTCACTCGGTGGCTCCGGTTGCCGCGCAGAACGGTGCCATGCAACGGGACTATTGGTATTCATCGAATCGGAAATTCTCGAGGCTCGAGTCTCCTAAAAAAGTCGGCGAGAAAGCGGCGCAGCGCGTGCTCAGGCGGCTGGGGGCGAAAAAGGTCAAAACCTGCGAAGTTCCCATTGTCTTTGATCCGGAGATAGCCGCTTCTCTGCTACGGAATTTATCATCCGGCATTTCCGGCTATTCGTTGTACAAGGGTGCCTCATTTCTAATGGATAAACTTGGAGCCCAAATCGCTTCGGAGTCAGTCACGGTAATCGACGACGGAACCATTCCCGCCGCGTTAGGTTCCAGGCCCTTCGATGCCGAGGGACTGCCAACGACACGGAAGATCATCGTAGAAAAAGGGCGCCTCCAGAGTTATCTCTTGGACACTTACAGCGGCAAAAAATTGGGGATGGGGTCCACCGGCAATGCTTCACGTTCGGTGGGGGAACCGCCGGGTGTGGCACCGTCAAATTTCTATTTGACTCCAGGGGTACACTCTGCCGACGAAATTATCGGCTCGGTAAAGCAAGGTTTCTACGTCACTGAGCTGATCGGCTTCGGAGTCAACATGGTGACCGGCGACTATTCCCGCGGCGCGACCGGCCTCTGGATTGAAAACGGAGAGCTGAGCTATCCGGTGGAAGAGGTGACGATCGCCGGAAATCTCAAAGAGATGTTTCAAAATATTGAAATGGTGGGAGCTGATCTTGAAATGCGCGGTAGAATCGCCGCGCCCACCATCAAGATTTCTCAAATGACCGTAGCGGGAAACTAAATTCCGGTTCAACGTTCCGGGTTCAACGTTCAAAGTGTAAATCTCGGATGTTTAAAAGCGTTGAACATTGAACTTGGAACTTTTTAAAGCACCTTAAATCCTGCTTTTAACACCGCGCGCAAAAAGTCATCGATGTGAGACTGGCTCGGATCAAAATCGATGACGGCAACGCTGCGCTCTAGATTGAAATCGACGCGATCTACGCCTGGAACGCTCTGAAGCGCTTGCTCTAGAAGGGGCAGATCCTCGGACTTCAAGCTTTCAACGGAGATAATGGCGGTCTTTGTTGGCATCGGACTGAACTCTTCTCAATCTGCCAAAAGTTTCTGCTAATCGCAATCGGCATCCGTTCGCGGTACAACATCAGGCGAAAATTTTCTTGACAGCATTACCACGGTATGCGAAGAACGGAACATCCATTTGTATATGTTGCCGCGAAATGATCCGCGCCACACCGCATTGGTTCTTTCACGGCATTGGCTAGTCCAGGAGGAATAAATATGGCTTACGATGTGCCGCAGCTATTGGGAATGTCGCAGAGTCAGCTCGATGAGCTTTTCAAAAAGAGTCCCACTGGTGAAATTCCCGACGGCGAAGGAAAAGGCACGGCCATCGTTGCGCCCGGAACAAATTACACCCAAGACATCGCCCAGTTTATCAGTTTTTTCGCTTGGCAAGGGAAAGTTTTCGACGCCAAGAACGGCGTACTGAGAAACAAGATTCTCCCTCTCGGGTTTAACGCGATCGTCGCTAAGGTTTATAAGGGAGAGAGTTGGCTGGACGGCAAGGAATGCATAGTTCTTGATTACTCCGAAACATCGCTTGTCGCTCGCTGGATCCGCGATGAAATTCGTCAGATCGGGCCGAAAATGTATCTAGGAAAAGTTTATTGGGACAAAAAACGGCTCATCGATTTCGCCTTTTAGAGTTTTAATCTTTGGGCGACTAGTCATGTAATTTAAGGGAAGATCGTTCGCCGCCGTGACGCCGCAGTCCCAATTCATGCTGGTGGCACAGGTCACGCCGGGCCGAGAGCGCGGCCTGCGGGAACTGCTGGAGACGATGAACTCGAAGCCCGGCATGGCCGACCCGGCGAACGTGGTTCTGCCGTTCGGGCAATTCGAGCGCCTGCATTTTGCACGGCTGGCGGTGCTGGACGATCCCACGCTCGGCGACATTGAAGCGCACGGGATCCCGCGCCCGAGGCTGCCGGTCTACCTTGCGTTTGCCGGCTGCTGTGACGGTCCCGCTGCAGAGTGCATCGCAGATCTGGCACAGCGCGCGGGCGCGGGCCTGCGCCGAATCTTCATGCACTGCGAAGGCTTCCACGCGCAGGGCGACCTGCTGGCCTGGATGCAAGCCCATCAACGTCAACTCGCTGCCAATTACATCAACTGGGTCGGTCGCACGGTGCGGCAAGTCAAGGAGGAAAGCGCACTGCGACATGCTCTTGCCGCGAAAGTGCCGCGCGCGCCGCTCGCATCGGTCGCTGAAGCCCAGCAACTGCGGCGCGAGCTGATCGACTTCGTCAATGCCGAAGCAAGCGCTGGGAGGCTTCCCCTGACGCCGCCTGAGCCAACACCGCTGAGCTGGAAAATCGCAAAGCTCCTGCATTTTGTTGCGATTCCGCTGGCGGTCCTGATCCTGCTGCCGTTTCTGATTGTCTTGTCGCCGCTCTTGATCTTCATGTTGCGCACGAGAGAAAAGAAAGATGCCGAAATCTGCCCCCGGCAGGACCGCGCGGCACTGCTGGAATTGCAGGATCTGGAAGACTACGACGTGACCAACCAGTACACGGCGATCGGCTCGGTCAAGCCGGGATTGTTTCGCCGCTGGCTGGTGACCGTGCTGCTGGCGCTGATCGACTACACCTGCCGTCATATCTTCTCGCACGGTTTTCTTGCTCGCGTGCAGACGATTCATTTCGCGTTCTGGGCCTTTCTCGATGACAAGTGCCGGCTCGTCTTCATGAGCAACTATGACGGCGGCCACGAGCCCTATATGGACGACTTCATCAACAAGGTGGCGTGGGGCCTGAATCTGAGTTTCAGCCACGGCGTGGGCTGGCCGCGCACGCGTTGGCTGGTCGCGCGCGGCGCG
>JAHKKJ010000039.1 GCA_020027655.1 Deltaproteobacteria bacterium
CTTAGGTCAAATACTCACCTCTTGATCCGTCTCCAGTGAGCCTCTTAGTTATCCGGAAAATCATGACTCCGTCAAGGCCGGTGGGCTTGCCGTAAAGTAGCTGAGGCCATGGGGTCTCTCATATCCAAGCTTCGCTCAAGACACTTGCAACAATCTTGACCCTTTTCGGAGCTAGGTTATAGTGGTGTCGGCATAGAAAGAACTTAGGCCGCGGTTTTTGATCGGAAAGTTCACGATGGGAATTCCATTACGTCAAAGTCTGGCCATTCTAGGTTACATTCTGAGGCAACGGTTGCGGGAGGTTGAGCGCTATCCATTGGTGCTCATGCTAGAGCCTTTGTTTCGCTGTAACTTGGCGTGTGCCGGCTGCGGGAAGATCGATTATCCAGAAGAGATCTTGGATCGTCGCCTGAGCCCGGATGAATGCATGGCCGCCATCGACGAGTGTGGGGCACCGGTTGTTTCGATTGCCGGAGGCGAACCTTTGATCCACAAAGAGATGCCAGAGATCGTCCGTGGTTTTATTCAACGAAAGAAGTTTGTCTACCTATGCACGAATGCCTTACTGCTTTCTCGATGCATGGATGACTATACGCCGTCGCCCTATTTGACGTTTTCGGTTCATCTGGATGGCAGTCGCGATCGGCATGATACGTCCGTCTGCCGGACGGGGGTATTTGACCAGGCCGTGGAGGCGATTCAAAAGGCGATTCAAAGGCGCTTCCGGGTAACCATCAACTGTACCTTATTCCAAGGGGAATCAGCTGAAGAAGTGGCAAAGTTTCTCGATGATGTTATGGCTCTTGGAGTGGAAGGGGTGACTATTTCCCCCGGGTTCAGTTATGAGCATGCTCCCCGCCGAGATGTTTTCATGCAGCGCAAGGCGAGCAAGCAGCTCTTCAGGAACATTTTCAGGCTTGGCAGGGAGCACAAGTGGCGGCTTAACCACTCCAGCCTGTTTCTCGATTTTCTTGCCGGTAACGAGAGTTACAGTTGTACACCCTGGGGTAACCCGACACGCAACGTCTTCGGTTGGCAAAGGCCCTGTTATTTGCTCGTGGACGAGGGTTACGCGCCGACGTTCAAAGCTCTGATTGAAGAAACCGACTGGGATCGTTATGGCACGGGCAATAACCCAAAATGCGCTAACTGCATGGCACACTGCGGGTATGAAAGTACGGCCGTCAATGATGCGATAAGGCACCCGCTCAAGGCCCTACGTGTTTTCCTGCAGGGTCCCAAAACCGAGGGCCCCTTCGCGCCCGAGTTGCCTATCAGGTATTCGGTCGATCGATCAGGAAGCGGCAACGGCTGACCCTTCACAAAGGCGATGCGATAGCGGAGTGGCGTCGAGGCACATCGCCGTTCTTATTGGACTCGATCAAGTGGAATATTTTTTGATTCTCTTCTGCACAATATAGCCGTGTTTGTAGAACCATTCGATCTCGTCGCGCAGAGCCTCGACGGCGGGCCGTGGAGAGTAGCCGAGTTCGCGTCGCGCCTTCTCAATCGAGAAGTACATACGCTTCCGGGACATTCGAACACTGTCTACAGTCATCATCGGTTCGCCGGAGCCTCTAATGCGCGTGACCCCTTCCCAGATGTAGGCTATGGGTGTGACGAACCAGTGCGGCAGCCGAATTCGCGGCGGCGGCTGCCCGGTAAGTTCGGCCACCGTTTCCAGAATCCATTGGAGTGTCCGATTCTCGCCGCCAAGAATGTAAGTTTCACCGACAGCTCCTTTTTCGTAAGCCAGTAAGTGACCGGCCGCTACATCGTCCACGTGGACCACATTGAGGCCGGTATTTACATAGGCGGGCATCCGGCCTGAGGCAGCTTCGACAACGAGTCGTCCTGTGGGAGTCGGCTTAACATCACCGGGCCCGAAAGGTGCGGTGGGGTGCACAATGACCACCGGGATCCCCGCGTCGGACACCAAACGGTTTACCTCTTGTTCGGCTAGGAACTTCGACTGCTTATAGGCTCCTATCATATCAGACAGCTCAGCATGCGATTGTTCATCCGCGAGAAAACCATCATCCCTTAGGCGGAGTGTCGCGACGCTCGATGTGTAGACGATCCGCGACACGCCCGCTGCCGCTGCAGCCCGAATCAAGTCGACCGTGCCTTGGACATTAACCCGGTTCATTTTCTCGCGATCAGGAACCCAAATTCGATAGTCAGCGGCAACATGAAACACGGCTTCGCAACCCCGCACGGCACGTTTGAGCGACCCCTGGTCGGTGAGATCGCCGGTGACGATCTCACAGTCGACACCGGACAAATTGCGACGGTCGCTGTTTGGCCGGACGAGCGCGCGGACATTGTGACCGGCTTTTGCCAGACAACGCAGCACAGCCGCACCCACAAAGCCTGTCGCACCGGTCAATAGAGTTGTCACCGCTTTCTGTTCCATTTGGCTTCAGCTCTTAGTTGGATAGTCTTCTCTATATTAAATTTGATAGAACTTGAAACCGATTGTTACCGTCGTTGACTCAGTAGTTTTTCAATGGAAGCCTTTTGCATAGTTCTTGTGGCGTTCTCGACGCTGTTGTGGGTTGGCTTTGCATTACTGCCTTGGCGCCCTTGGTCTAATCAGGACGTCCTTGATGCAATGGACGGAGACGACGACGCGGAGGTTCTTAGAGAAATAACGGTGGTGATCCCTGCTCGCAATGAAGCCGAAGTTATTCAGCAAACCCTGCATTCGATCGTCAAGCAGGGTCCGGGCCTGAAGATTGTCTTGATCGATGACCATTCTGAGGATGCAACAGTTGAAAAGGCCCGTCAAATGCGGATTTCAGATCTTCGCATTATCCCGAGTGCGCCGCTTCCGCCCGGCTGGAGCGGCAAGCTTTGGGGCCTCGAACAAGGCCGCCAACATGTCGCGACTCAGTATACGTTCCTCCTCGATGCCGACATTGAGCTGGCCCGAGGTGTCGTCAAGACTCTTAGAGAGAAGATGGATCGGGAAGGTATTCCGTTCATTTCTCTCATGGCGGCGCCTTCGATGTCAGGTAGCTTGGAGAAATTGCTGATGCCCGCCTTTGTACACTTCTTCAAGGTCCTCTATCCGTTTGGCCGGGTGAACTCACACCGTACGAGAGTAGCGGCTGCGGCAGGTGGGTGTATCCTCGTAGAGAGCCGAATGCTGGATCAAATCGATGGGTTTGAGTCCATCAAGTCGGCCGTCATCGACGATTGTGCCTTAGCCCGGCGAGTCAAGTCACAGGGATCTAAGATCTGGTTAGGGCTGACGCATTCGGTGAAGAGTGTCCGGAGCTATCAGCAGCTGCGAGAAATCTGGGACATGGTAGCGCGCACGGCATTTGCCCAGCTCCACTACTCGGTGGGGCTGCTGGTTCTGTGCACATTAGTGATGTTGCTGGTATATCAGGTTCCTGTCGCTATGGTCGCTTCCTCGAATATCCTAATCCGCTATCTTGCGCTGGCTTCGTTAACGATCATGTTCCTAACCTATGTCCCGATACTTCGATTCTATGATCGATCATCGGCGTGGGCGCTGGGGCTGCCTTTGATCGCCGCACTTTTTCTCGCCATGACCTGGACGTCCGCAATCCGCTACTGGCGGGGCGAGCGCACCCGCTGGAAAGGAAGGGTCTATCAGTGTCAAGCTGCTACGGTCGACTTTTCTGAAAATAAGCGGGGTAGCTAAAACTGTGATGAGTCCAATACCAACTTTCTAGTCTTCTTCAGGGTTCTTTGCGCAGCGTTAAACTGAAGACCGAGTCGCACAATCTTGATCCAATCCGCTGGCATGGTGCCAGTGAGAAGTTTCCAGAGATTGATATTGCCTTCAGGATCGAGCGCCTTCAGGACGTTTTCCGGAATATCGGTTGATGCAGTATCGACAATGGCCCGGATCGCCATAAAGGGAAGTCCGTGTTCTTTAGCAAGCCGCGCCTGTGCTGCACTCTCCATGTCGGTTGCTGCAGCTTGCGTCCGTTTGGCCAGCGCCCGCTTTTGAGCAGAAGTTTTCATAATGGCATCGCTTTCTACCAGGGTATCCGTGCGAACCGGGTGTTTGGATTCTAATGTCTGATATAAACGTCGATGCCATTCGGTATCCACCCTATGAATTTCCCCGTTTGTCCCGATGATACACTCCGGAAGGATAAGGCATCCCGCGCTGACACGGTCGTCCAGTGCTGCCGCACAACCCCAGCTTAGCAGGGCCTTTGCTCCCTGTGAAACCAAAACCGCCCCTGCTGTGTAGGCGCGCTCTGCTCCGATTCCGGACAGGGCAACCAACGTGCTATCTGTGATCGCTCTCCAATCTCCCACTGGGATCGTTTGACGGGTTAGGCTTTTTAATTCTCGAGGCAAAGAGACAACAATTCCGAGCATTATGTTTCCGCCGCCGTCAAGTTACGATAGCGTGCCAACGCCAAGAGGGGGAAGTATTTGTCATAACCGTGATACTTTAAATAAAAGACCCGTGGAAAGCCGGGTGCATTGAACTCGGGATCGCTCCAAAAACCGTCCAGCTGCTGCGTGCGCAAGAGAAAATCAATCCCTCGGCGGACGGAGTTCGAATGAGCCTCGCCGCTGCTCATCAAGCCCAGCAAAGCCCATGCGGTGTGGAAAGAGGTGCTGCGCTCTCCCTGGCCCCGCTTGGACGGTTCAAAATAAGTGTCGCATCCTTCACCCCATCCACCATCGACGCGCTGGACGTTCTTAAGCCAAGCGGCGGCGCGTTTTACCACTTCGTGTTCCGCGCCTATGCCTGCTTCTTCCAACCCCATAAGGACAGACCAGGTGCCATAGATGTAGTTCGTACCCCACCTTCCGTACCATGGACCATCCGGCTCCTGAGAACGAAAAAGGTAGTCGAGGCATTTTTTTTCAGCGGATTGGAATTGTGAAGTTGCCAGTCGCCCAAGCAACATCACACAGCGCCCGCTCACATCCTCTGTGGGCGGATCGAGCAGGGCGCCGTGATCGGCGAAGGGGATTTCGTTGAGATAGGTGTGATCGTTGTCGGCATCAAATGAGGCAAAGCCTCCGTTCCTGGACTGCATGCTACAAAGCCATTCGGCTGCGCGTTGCACCGTATTGCCAAAACTCTTGTCGCCGCTCTTATGCATCGCATAAGCGACCGCCGCCGTGTCGTCCAGATCGGGGTAGTAAGAATTCTTGAACTGAAAGGGCCAACCACCGCTCCTGACTTTAGGACGATTAAACTCCCAGTCTTGAGGCGCTTCTAATAACTGTTTTTCAGCCAGCCACTTGAAAGCTTTTTTGACCGCGGTTTGGCTGCGCTCGCTACCGATCTGCTGGAGGGCGATACAGGCCCATGCGGTATCCCACACAGGCGATACGCAAGGCTGGCAATAGGCGCTGTGCTCATTTACTACCAACAGATCCTCGATTGCCCGTCGTTCCTGTACACGCAACGGATGGTCAACGGCATAGCCGAGCAAACCCAGCGCTTCGTATGCATTGACCATGGCCGGAAATATGGCGCCTAACCCGCCTTCTCCATTCAGCCGCTCCAATATCCAGGCTTCAGCCTCTTTCATGGCGCGGCGGCGCAGCCTTTTTGGAATCCAGCGATAGAGCTTTAATCCCAAACGGTCCAGCACGAGGAGGGCGCGATTAAGAGCGGAGTGAACTGGAAAATAGTCCGTTTCCAGCCAAGGATCAGTGATAAAGAGTTCCCGGATCGAGACCTGCTTGGGGTTTCGGGCACGCGCCTTAAACGTATAGAGCACGAATAGAGGAACCATCACGGTTCGCGACCAATAGGAGACCTTGGAGAGGTGAAAAGGAAACCAGCGGGGCAGCAGCATGCATTCCACCGGCAAAAACGGTACGGCACGCCAAGGAACCTGCGCAAAAATTGCAAGCATGATTCGAGTAAACACGTTGGCCCGAGAGGCTCCGCCCAGGCGGAGGATAGTCTGCCGGGCTTTGGCCATATGAGGTAGGTCGGGGTTGTCACCGACAAGCTTTAGCGCATAGTAGGCCTTTACAGAGCAACTGATTTCAGCATTCCCACCGTAGTAGAGAGGCCAACCACCGTCTTCGCCTTGATGAGCGCGCAGGTACGAGGCAAGTTTTCTCTCCAGCTGCGCGTCGACCTCGTCCGTGTAGTGCATCATCAGGATATACTCGGCCGGGATGGTACAATCGGCCTCGAGCTCGAAACACCAATACCCATCCGGATGTTGTAGGCTGAGCAGCGAAAGGGCGGCATGTTGAATTGCGCGCTCCAATTGAGACAGGTGCAGACCGTCCGGACTCTCAATCTTTCTTTTTCGGCTTGGCTGGTGATCGGTGGTGAGTGTGGTGCCGTGCCCCATGAAGTCAAGGCCGTCCAGTGATCTCAAAGTGCCTGATTCGCTTTACGGTCGCCTGTACCTTGTGATGGCAAGCCTGTTAGGTGAGACACTAATGGTAATGGCCATGCAGCGAGATAGAAAAGGAGCTTCAGGAGAGTCCCGTTTTGTCGCGCCAGCTGTGTCGCTAAGATGGTTCCCTTGACGCTCAGTCTTGATATCTTAACCTGACTTCCGTCCGTGTAGTCGAGGTGGTTGTTGATCTTGCGCAACGTTAGCACGGCCAACCCGATGGCCCAGAGACAGAAGTTCCGGATGCCGGTTTCCTGTTTCGGGATGAGCAAAGTATAAGCTAAAGCGTTTTTTAAGTGTCGATGCGCGATCCCGACTAAGCGTTGAACGCCGCGCTCGAATCCTGGCCGGCTTCGCGCCGTGGTTAAGTCGCGGAGATCGAATCCCTCGTCAGCGAAGATCTTAAGGGGCAACCAACAAGCGCCACGCTGATAATCTTCCCACACGTCCTTAAGAATGTTCGTCATCTGCAGGCCCTGGCCGAAGGAAACCGCCAAAGCCATGAGGGCGTCATGATTTTTCGCGATTTCCGGCGAGTGGAGACAAAAGAGGCGGGTCAGCATCTGGCCCACGACGCCTGCGACATAATAGCAGTACTGATCGAGGTCCTCCAAGCTTTGCAGTCCATGCTTCTCGCCCCTCGACTGAAACTGTCCCATACCCTTGGCCATGGTGCGGACACAACGCTGCAGCGCTTCGCGCTGTGGCTCGGAGAAGCCGCGGGTGATCCGAATCACGCGCGGAACGTTGCGGATCAGCTCGTGCTCGGCGTGGGGTGTTTGGCTCGAGAGCGAAGCGGACAGTTGCCGGGAAAACGGCTCGGCGTTCCGCGCAACGTTTAAGGTCTTCAAGAACTGCTGGCAAAAGGAGTTTTTTTGCGCGCCGCTTAAAACCGGCTCGTCTTCGATAGTGTCAACAATGCGGCAAAGGAGATAGGCATTGGAGACGACTCGGCAAAGCTCTGCTGGAAGCTGTGGAATGGTCAAGGCAAATGTGCGGGAAACTCCCTCTAACATCTCAGACTGAAAGTCATCATCGCTAAGCCATAATTTTCGCGGCACAAGATCGATACGATCTGAGTTAGGAGTCGAGGTGAGTTTAGACATGGCGCTTTCGTCTGTAAAAGGCAGCATGTTTTATCCTCCCTTTGGGGCTAAGGCTATCCGGCGACCTTATGTGACTCTTTACTTCCGTTAACCCGGTCTAACAACTTCCCCCATTACGTCGATCCGAAACAGATGTCCAGCCCTGTTATCCTCATTTTGTCTTCCGGTTTTCCTTAGCCGACCAGCTTGACATTGCTGCGCTGGCTACTCCGTTCTTTGAGCCACATGTCTGGCAATTTCTCGCAAAGGTTCCGCCGCACTGCCGTAAGGTTGCATTTCTCTCAAGCATGCAGCCAAAAGGCCTTTAACGCGTTCACTAGCTCTCGCGGGCCCCGCTACGGATACATAATTTGCTATCCCTTTATGATTCGAGTTGTCGCTCGAGACTTCATGGGCGTCCAAAATGTCATCCGTGATCTGGAACGCTAAACCCAAGGATTGTGCGTATCGTGTAACCCTGTCGAGATCTTTACGCGCTGCGCCCCCGATTATCGCCCCGACACGGGCCGCTGTTGTGATCAAGGCGCCGGTCTTTAAGCGGTCGAGACCTTCCAGAACCGCCGGTGTGACCTTATGCTTGATCAATTCGAGCTCTGTACTTTGGCCGCCAATCATTCCTCTAATGCTAGCCGCGTCGGAGACCTCTCGAATCAGCTTTGAGATTAGAGGAGCGCCTAACAGCCGCGCCATCCGGGGGTCCGACATGATGAAGAAGGCTTCAGTGAGTAATGCATCTCCGGCCAAAAGCGCGATCGCTTCCCCAAAGCGCTTGTGACACGAAGGTTTTCCCCGTCTCAGGTCGTCATTATCCAGTGCTGGTAGGTCGTCGTGGATCAGTGAATAGCAGTGGATTAATTCAATGGCGCAAGCAAACGACAACAAAACTCTGCGTTTGGCACCGAACAATTCCCCCACGGCCAATGTCAATGTCGGACGGAACCTTTTGCCTCCGTCTAAGACACTGTAACAGACGGCTTGACGAAGCAGAGACATTTTGTGGTTTGGTTTGAGGTAATGGTCCAAAGCACGGTCAACAAACAATTTATTCTCGAGCAGATATCGTTGCACGTCGAACGCCTTGTGACCCATGCTTTTTTGATACCAAATTTTTTAGTAGAAGTCTTCCCGTTTCCAGGTTTTACCACCCCGGCGAAATGGAAATGGGAAGGATCAGAATCCATTTTGCCTTCGCATAAGAATAGCACGCAGTTATTCTGGGGCTCTGCCTACCAGAAAAACATTAAGGTTCGCCTGGCGGTTTGGCACTACGCAAGTGATCGTAGAAAGGTCATGTAAGTGATCATGACGACAGTAACAAATCCGCAAATTGCGACGGTCCGAGGCGCGCCGATACCTGTAGCAACCAGACCAAAAGGGCAACTTCCCATCGGCCCGAGGCCACGATTAATCAAAAGCCGAAGAGAGACATCATTCGGCCGCGGTTGGTTTCAGGGCTTTGGATCTGCAGCAAGGTCGCGATCGGTTCGATCGACGATCGCTCCGCCTAAAGGCGAAAAGATAACCCGCGGAAGGCCGAGGCAGAGCCCCTCAAGTCCCAAATAAAACGGTGAGTTGGTAAGCGGAAAAATAAGCCAGCTTTGGGCGGTGGCTTGGACCAGTGTTCCCGTGTGCCCGAGAAAAAGACCACACCAGAAAATAAAATAATCGCGATGACGAAAGGCGCGAAAGGTGTTTCTTAGGAGCATCGTCCTAGCGCAGTTACGAGGCCGTCGGTTAGGTCAGATGGTCCGCGCCCTCGGCGAGACGGAAAAAGCGAACGAAATTTGGACTATTTACAGGTCAGCTATCGCAGGGATATGATCGCTGTCGTCTCAGTGATTGCAACGGTTTTCGAATTCTCAGCCAAAAAACACCAAATGGCGACAGTATGCCAGTTTTGTTGCTATGTGTTTGTTTCTGCGGTTATTGAATCTCGCCGGCCACTAGCCTTTCCCAGAACGCGTCATTCATCAATACTTTAGTGATAAACACCTCCTCCTCTTCTGCGGGGGAAGCCACTTTGGGTCGTACAGGAAAAGTCAGGCTGAAAGTGACACCCTGACCCTCTTGGTTTTGGACGTCGATTTTCCCGCCATGATGATAAATGATGAAGTAACAGGCCATGAGATTGATGCCGAATTCGTGGTGGTTACCTATACGCAGAGCAAAGGGATCGAATACCGAACGCAGCGCTTCCCTAGGCAGCCCGGGGCCGTCATCCCGGAGTTCAATTTTCACTTCTTGCTCGGCTTCGGAGCCCAAGCGTGCGCTGAGGAAGATATGACGTCCGGGGGGCAAGCTGATGATCTCGTCCTTCAGCAGCAGGTCGAAGAGGCGTTGGAATTTTTCCCGCTCCACCAGCAAGGGCGGGAGCCCAGCGGAAATTTGATTAATGACAGTGATGCCATTCTGCAACAAACTGCCTTTTAATTTTTCAACACTGGCGGCAACGATTTCATCCAGATGCAATTCCTCAAGACTAGGTGGGTCGTTCTTTTCCGTTGCAATGACAAGGTCGGTTAACAACCCCGTGATGCGCCGGATTTGAACCTGGGCTTGCTCATAGAACTCCTTCCAAAAGTTCGGATTCCGCATGCCTTCCGCATCGATCTTTTCCTCGAGAAGCTTCTCCGGGGCGAGATCCAAGAAGGTCCGAACGGCGACGAGGGAGTTTCGCACATAGTGGCCCAGCCGGGCAGCCAGGATTCCTAAACTGAGCACCCGGTCGGTGATCAACATCCTCTGCAGCGCCGAAAGCTTTTCTTTGAGAAGCAGATCCCTCTCGCGCTGGACAATAAAGAATTCCAAGGCCCGCTGAAGAGTGACCTGCAGCTGAGGAATGTCCCAGGGCTTGGTCACATATTTATAAATGGCTCCCGAGTTGACTGCCTCAATAGCGACATCGAGGTCGGAGTACGCAGTAGTCAGAATACGAATCGCCCGCGGATGCAATTGGCGGGCTCGCTCCAAAAATTGCACGCCCTTTTCGCCCGGCATTCGCTGGTCCGTCATTAGAAGCCCGATCTCTTGTCGGTGTTGCTCCAGGAGCCGGTAACCGTCAGAGGCATTGGTGGCGCTGAGAACCCGGAATTTTTTTCCGAAGGCCCGAGTAAAATACTTGAGCGACATTTCCTCGTCGTCCACATAAAGAATCGCGCAGTTCTGGTAGTCGTGAAAAATTTCCATCATTTCTCCTCAAGCGGGCATTGAGTCTGTTGGCCTCTGCGAAAAGTGTAATGTAAATTCCGCATAGGTGCCCCGTTCGCTTTCCACCTGGATGCGTCCGCCGTGCTGCTTCATGATACGGTAGCAGATACTGAGCCCAAGTCCCATACCTTCACCGACATCTTTGGTGGTGAAAAACGGATCGAAAATTTTCTGAAGATTATCAGACGTAATTCCTTCGCCATTATCCCGCACGATAATCAGGCTCTCGCCGTTTTCCTCGATGCCGCGAATCCAGATGGTCGCTCCACTTTCAGAGCAATGCTTTTTTTCCAGCGCATGCAGAGCGTTTTGTAGCAGATTTACCATGACTTGGGTTATCTGGTTGTGATTGGCCCAGATCGTCTGGTGTTCCGGGATTTCTTTTTCAACTCTTACTTTGTTTTCCCACTCATTGCTGAGAAGGCGCAAGGCCGAGTTTACCACTTCACTAACGGAAACTTTCTCTAGCTGGGTGAGGTGCGGTTGAGTGAAGGTGCGGAGATCCGATACGATGCTACCGATTCGATTGATACCCTCTCCCATGTCTTCGAGAACCTCGCGGAATTCTTTTTTTTCATTTGCGCTCAATGACTCGGTCATAATCCGCAGCACGTAAAGTGCGGTTTTGGCGAAATTGAGCGGATTGTTAATTTCATGAATAATGCCGGCGCTCATCCGTCCAAGTGAGGCCAGTTTTTCGGAGTGCACCAATTGGACTTCGGTCTCCTTCAGCTGCTCGATGGTGGCCTCGAGGATTTGATTCTGGCGGGCGAGTTCCTGCTGCAGGCTATGGGCATCGAAAAGGTTTTTTAGCCGGACGCTCAACTCGGTCGTGGAAAATGGTTTGGTGATGAAGTCGTTTGCCCCTGCCGATAGGGCGGCGAGCTTGGTTTCCTCATCCGCCCGGGCGGTGAGCAAAAGGATGGGGATCGAACGGGTCGAGGTCCGTTCTCTGAGTTCGCGGCAAACCTCAAGCCCATTCTTTTCGGGCATCATCATATCGCATACGATCACGTCGGGCAAAAATTGGCTGGCCTTCTCCACGGCCTGCTGACCGTCTACCGCCTCAATCACTTGAAAGCGAACGCTCAACTGGGATTTTAAGTACTTGAGCATGTCCGGCTCGTCGTCGGCAATGAGAATGCGGGGCTGTCCTCCGTGAATAGCAGTCTCCACGGGTCGAATGGTTTCTCTGAGCGAGGTCATGGAGGGATAAAATTCCGCCTGCCTGTCGAGATTTTTAAGCCATGTGTCTGTGCTCCCGTCAGTCTTTGCTGAAACTAGAGTCGAGGCGGCCTCAGCGGGGCTATCCGCCTTTTCCGCCAGCTCGGAAGACTGACCGACCAACTCCTCGTAGGGCAAGCGAACTGTAAACTGGGTGCCTTTTCCGATCGCGCTGGTTACCGTTACGCTCCCGTCTTGGACCTCGACAAGTTCCTTCACCAGCGCCAGCCCTATGCCCACTCCCCGGTATTTTCTTTGGGATGATGTGTCCGCTTGCCAAAAGCGATCGAAGATAAACGGGAGTTGTTCCTCGCTGATGCCCGTGCCCGTGTCAGAAACCTCCAGCACTAATTCGCCGTTTTCCCGCTCAGCCTTAACTTCAACCTTGCCGCCGGCGGGAGTAAATTTAAGCGCGTTAAACAACAGATTGAGTAAAATTCTTTCTAACTTGTCGCTGTCGGCAAGAACGGTGCTGATGGCTGGATCGGAAATCACTTCTAGGTGTATGCCTCGGTCCTCGGCGCTTTTTTTCACGGCATTGGCTAGACCGTATAAGAACGGCTCAATGGCGACTGGCTCCCGCTTCACTTCCATCTTGCCGGATTCCAACCGAACCAGGTCCAGGAGGTCATTGATGAGTTTTAGCAGTCGCATGCCGTTGCTTTGCATAATGAGAAGTAGCTGGCGCATATCGGGTTGCAGCGCGGAGCCATGCTCTTGAATCAGAGTCTGCAGGGGTGCCAGCAGAAGGGTGAGAGGGGTGCGCAGCTCATGGCTGATATTAGCGAAAAAGCGGCTTTTGATTCGATCCATCTCCACCAGTTTTTGATTGGTCTCTTCGAGTTTTTGTCTGTTTTGGCTCAATTCGAAGCGTAGGACGAACTCGCGAAAATGGAGCTGGTTGTAAAGATAATTGCCGGTTACAACGATGATGCCGGTTAGGACCAAGAAATAGATATTGTTGAAGAATATTCCCGAGTCCCTGGCGATATTCCAGGGTATGCAGGCGATCAGATAAGAGAGAAAAAGTATACCTATGGCGAGCAAAGATTCACCCGTGCTCCAGTGTACGATGGCATTGACCGCGAGGAGTATCAAAATCAGTCCGGCGTAATAGGGAGACTCGGGTCCCTCGGTTATGCCAATCATCCAGGAGATA
>JAHKKJ010000353.1 GCA_020027655.1 Deltaproteobacteria bacterium
TCATAGACTTCGAGGGTCCGCTGATCCGGATCTATGAGCCAGTAATTGGGCACGTTGTGCCTGGCATAAAGCTGGGCTTTGGTCACGCGGTCTGTGCGGTGAGTCGTGGGTGAAAGAATCTCGACAACCAAGGTCGGAGCCCCTTCGACGCCTCGCGTAGTGACGACTTGGCTTCGATCATTGCCAACAAATACGAGATCGGGTTGAACTACGGTCGTGGCGGCTAGAATCACATCGGTCGGGGCGAGCAGAAGCCTGCCCATGTGGTTGGCAAAAACATGGGTGGATAGTATTCGGTGCAGGTTGCCCAAGGAGATCTGATGTTTGGTAGTGGGCGCTGGTGTCACGGAAAGCTCTCCGTCAAGAATTTCGTACCGGTTGCGATCGTTGGGCAACTCGCAGTAGTCGTCATAGGTGAGGACGATCTTACCCTGCGGAATACTTTGAGTAAAAGTAGACACAACCAAACCTCTTTTTCGACTTCTCACTAGGTAGGTTGTAGTAACCCGATCTTATTGTCAAGTGAGAATGAGCTGCCATGGAAGTGATATTCATGAGCGAAATCGTCACCGATTCGCTGGAATGCGCCGACCCCCGGCGGATAGGGGGATCAAGTGAGAAAGGGCGAGTGTCGAGTGACGAGTGGAAGGAGAAAGAGGAAAACATGAAGAAAAAAATCACGGTCCTCACCTTTTGCGCCATGCTCTTTGCGCTTTGCGTTCCCGTCGCGGCGCAGCAGCCAGCGAAAGTCCCCCGGATAGGATACCTAACTGGTGCATCCCTTTCCTCTCAGTCGGGAAACGCCGAAGCATTTCAGCAAGGTCTACGCGAGCTTGGCTACGTGGAGGGGAAAAACATTGTCATTGAGTGGCGAGGCGCGGATGGAAATCGCGATCGCCAGCGAGCGCTCGCGGCCGAGCTAGTGCGTCTCAAGGTGGACGTCATCGTGGCGTCTAGTGGGGGAGATACTCGTGCGGTCAAGGAAGCGACCGCCACGATTCCCACTGTCATGGCGCAGACTGACGATCCCGTTGCCAGCGGATTTGTCGCCAGCCTGGCGCGACCTGGAGGAAACATTACTGGATTGTCGACCCTTTCCCCGGAGTTAAGCGGCAAACGGCTGGAACTTTTGAAGGAGGTCCTACCCAAACTCTCTCGTGTGGCGGTGTTCGGGACTTCAAGCAGCCCCGGCGATGCGCCAGCGTTGAATGAAACGAAACTCGCTGCCGTAGCGATAAGGGCAACCGTTCAACACGTAGATGTACTAAGCCCTAAGGATTTTGAGGCTGCCTTCCGAGCCGCAGTCGAGGGGCGGGCTGACGGTGTCCTCTGGCTAGTGTCGGGCTCGGTCGGCGGCGGGCATCAAGCAAAGATAGCCGAATTGGCGATGAAGAGCCGGCTCCCCACAATCTACGAACGCCAAAATTATGTCTCAGCTGGAGGGCTCATGTCCTACGGTGTCAACTTGCCCGACTTGCACCGGCGCGCCGCCACTTATGTGGACAAGATCCTCAGAGGCACCAAGCCCGCCGAACTTCCCGTCGAGCAGCCGATGAAGTTCGAGTTCATCATCAATCTGAAAGCCGCCAAGCAGATCGGGTTAACCATTCCGCCGAACGTGCTGGTGCGGGCGGACAAAATCATTCGATGAACTGACGACAGGAGATCGAGGCAAGTTCGCCAGAAATCGCTACGTTAAGCGGTCACGTTCGAAGAGTGATGTTTCAAGAGAGAGAAATGAGGCTGGAATGTTTGTGTTGCTTAGAGAAACACGTCTCTTGCGGCAATCTTAAGCTCTGTGAATGGCGGAGCAATAGTTGGAGTCGCTCCCCGGAGAGTCACTACCGGCCGAAAGACGTCCCCTTCTAACATATAGATCTCTATACTCTTATCGTCCGGATCGAGGATCCAGTAGACCGGGACTTTGTGGCGGGCGTAGATCTGAGCCTTGGTCACTCGGTCACTGCGACTTGTCGTTGGGGACAAAATCTCTACTACCAAATCAGGAACGCCCTCGATGGCCCTCTCAGTGATGATATGCTGACGGGCCGAGAATACGAAGAGGAGATCTGGCTGAAGTATGGTGGTTGGGTCGAGAATCAGATCAATCGGCGCGTAGAAGAGTTTGCCGAGGTTACGGTCATCGATATGCCTGCTAAGCAGTTTGAAAAGGTTTGCCGATGCGCTTTGATGCTTTGTGCTAGGCGCCGGCGTCACGGTCAGCTCTCCTTCGAGAATCTCATAGCGGTTGCGGTCGTTGGGCAAAAGGACGTAGTCCTCATAGGTGAGAACAATCTTCCCTTTCGGAATGTGCATGGGGGTAGACATGCGGGCCTCGCTTCGTTTGATATTTTTACCACGGGGGTGTTTTAGCGTCAATGAAACACGGGGCTGCGCGGATCTTACTGTAGAACAGCTAATAAAATTACGTTCATCATCAACCTGAAAGCGGCGCTCACAATTCCGCCGAACATGCTGACAAGAGCGGACCGAGTCATAAGATGACAGCGAATTAAAGCCTACGACTTCCCCGTCCCTTTTTGGAACTCGAAGTGCGGATCTTTATAGGCCGCCTCCGGCATGAGGGAGGTTAGCCCTCTTTTTGCCAGCTCATCCTCGAATTTTTCCCGCACCCAGGAGTCCTCGCTCACATATTCGATCTGATCCTTGGCGCGGTCTTCGACTTTCTCCGCGTGGCCGTGGAACTGCATAGGCGGGTGCAGCGCAAGATATCGTGCCGACTCGCCGCCGGCGTTGAAATGTTGGTGAAACCACTTGTTCGGCGGAACGAAGCAGCTCGCTTCGTGCCACGGGACTACGACTTTCTCTTTTCCTTCCTCCCACATGATCGAATAGCCTTCGCCGACCGGAATCACGATTACTCGGCCAGGGCCGTGGCGGTGCGCTTTCTTATATAGGCGCGCGTCGAAGACGGACATGTGGCAGGACATCTCCGAGTCGGGAAACTGGATGTAAACACTTCGCCCTCCCGCGCCCCGTCTAACGTTAGCGTCAAGCTTGTCCCAGGCTCTCATGTCAGGAAAAAAGTTTCCGTACCAGTAGGCGCGCCGGTTCCAGGAGCTATCCAGCGTGCTTTGTTGAATCATCTTGGCTTCGGAATAGAAATCCATCTCGTTCTGAATGTCGGGTCCCTCGTAAGAGTTGCCAAAGATGAAATTCACGTCGCGCACTCCGGACAACGTGAGCGGCATGTAGTTGTACTGCAGCAGTCGCACCGGTTTGTCACCCTGCATGTTGCTGAACTGGTGCGCATAGTTATGGGGCACCAGGAACATGCTGTGCTTCTGCCATTCGAAAGTTTTCTTAGACCGTTTCTCGCCTGCCCAAATCGTCGTGAGTCCCCGCCCTTCGACCACATAAATAATCTCATCCAAAGCGAACTTGAGCGGCGGCAGTGTTTTCCCCGGCGGAATCTCCGTCACGCGTGCGGAGGTGACTCCCTCTTGGCCCACCAACTGGATAAACGCGGAGTTGCATTGACGCTCGTCCCACCAACCGAGCTGTAATGTTCTCAAATCTTCGATGTAATAGCCCCGATAGATGGGAATCCTTTGAGCCTCCATCCACTCATCATAGGTATAATGCTTGCTCCACATTTTCCGTTCTGCTTGCATCGCCTTGGACATGATCCACTCTCCTTCTGTTGATTAACTCGTATCAAATTTACGACCGTTTGTAACCGCCTCCCGCGGACTACCTGACGGTCACTACGAGAATGGTTCCCGCCACCGTCAATGCGGCACCGATAATAACGCGCAACGAGAGCGCTTCGAGGTCCCTGAGAAATATCGCAGTTAGAAGCAGGGTGAGCACCGGATTGGAACTGACCAGCGGCTCGACAATCACGACTTTGCCGAAGCTCAAGGCGTAAAAGACCGACAGCATCGCCGCCGTGTTGATAATGCCGGCGGCAATCAGCCATCCGGCACTCTGGCGCGGCAGCTTGAAAACCTCCCTTCCCCCCTGAAAATGCAAAAGACCCAAGGAAAAGAGCGCCGCGGTCGAAGCCGTCGTCGCCGCCGCAAGTATCGGAATGTTCACCACGTCCAATCCCGCCTTTCGCAAGTTCGCCGACACCCCAAAGGCAATAGCCCCGAGAATCGGATAAATAATGTCCATTTTACGCCATGGCTTGTCTGCCGGCTTGGTCATGGAGAGCATGATGACTCCCAGAATCACCAAGCATGTGCCCGCGATATTTTGGAGAACCCACAGTTCGCCCAGATAAAGAACAGCGAAAATAGAAGCAAAAATCGGTGAAGAATTCACAATCGGAACCGACCGCGCCACGCCGATCCGTTCAATGCCGACGTAACCGAGAGTTCGGCCGATGCCGGGCGCGAAGATGCCCGCGGCAATGAAATAGCCGATGGCCGGGTTCCAAAGCGACGCGTAGGGCACGAAAAACGGCACGAGCAGCAAGAGCACCACCGCACTTATCGTGAGCGAGATAAACGAGCCGGTCATGGCGTTGGAATGAACCAGCCCCCGGCGGATTAAGATATGGGCGATGGAGAAAAACAGTGCCGCCAGAAGGGAGAAATAGTGAGCCATTGAACGCTTCTTGCTCTGCTTAAAACTTGTTCTCGTTGAGTTTCATAACCGCCACCATCCCAGCCCGGCCGAGCCGCAACCAAAACTCGGAATATCTCCCGCAAAGGCGCAAAGGCCGCAAAGAAATTTAACTTCCGGACTTGGCGCTCTTGGCGTCTTGGCGCGAGCAAATCCCCATCCTGGAAGCCACGGGCCACCGGAAAATTTGCGTGAGCCGCGAAAACCTTCAACTATAGCAGCACGAAGAGCACGAAGCTTATAATCAAAATATCCGAACCCTTCGTTTCCTTCGCGACCTTTGTGGTGAAAAAGTCTTTCGTCGAATGGTGCAATCATAACGAACCGTCGCCGCGAAATTTGCTCTAGAAATATAAGTCGGAAAGATCACACCCAAACTCATTTCACTGTC
>JAHKKJ010000354.1 GCA_020027655.1 Deltaproteobacteria bacterium
GGCTGCGGGCAGTCGTAAATCAGTTCGTAACCTATGCGGATCTTCATGGTGGTGCTCCTGCTGACCGCCAGCGCAGCGAGCTTGCTCTGGCGGTCTTGGTTGTGGGGTCGGAAATCCCCGCACAGCGGCTGGCGAGCGCCCTGCACAGCGATTCTACGATCACCTTGCGCATGGCGGTCCAATGTCGACCTGCCCTGACAACGTGCTTCTGGTTAACCTCCAGCTCGATGCCCACGTAGGCGCCGGCCGGCAGACGCCGACGAAACCAGGCGGTCAGGCCATCGCCTTTTCCCGCATACGGGTAATTGCGGCGGACGGTGAGATCGGGCGCACAAGCTTCAAGGGATGCCTTCCAGCGCTCGCACAGATCCGCCTCGCCCGGTCGAGCCGGGTCATAGAGCAGGCCGATATCGGCGTCTCGTACCTTGGCGTCTAGCTCGGGCGTAAAGCTATGGGAAGAGAGGTGGATCACCAGGCCGTGGTCCGCGATCGCCTGCCTGACAAAACGCTCGGCTTGCGCGCGATAAGGCTGGTAATAGTGCTTCAATATCTGCTGACGCACCTCGGCAGGCGCTTTGCGGGTCGCCTCGGAATGGAGACGCGGATGGCCGACGGATCGATTGAGGTCAACGAGCAGACGGCTTACGGTGGAGGCCACCAGCGGCGCTGCAAACGCCGTTGCCAGCTCTCTTGCCATGATGAGCGCACCGGGATCGTAGCCGCGGTGGGAGTCCAGCAGCGCCTGATGGGCGTGAAACAGGTTCCGATACGGCGCGGGAATCCGGTTGCCGCCGTGCTCGCAGGTGATCACGAGAACATCGCTTGCCAGACCGCCACAGTCCGCTGCGCGTCCGTCCATTGCCGCGGTCTCCGACAGCATGTTCAGTGGCCTTACCAGTCCAGGTTGGGCAGGCGGCTGAACACCTGTCGCGTGCCTTCACTCCATTGTTTGCCGAGCGCGCTGAAATACGCATCCCCCTCGTCGAAGCGGCGACGCATTCGCACTTCAATACTGTCCCGTTCGTAGCAAATCAGGTCGATCGGCATGCCGACGGACAAATTACTGCGCATCGTTGAATCGAACGAAACGAGGACACATTTTGCCGCGTCGTTCAGGGAGGTCGAACGGGTAATTACCCAATCAATGATCGGCTTCCCGTATTTGGTTTCACCGGTCTGGAGATACGGCGTCTCTAGGCTTGCCTCGATGAAGTTGCCCTGCGCATAGATCCGGAAAAGGCGTGGCGGCTCGCCCGTTATCTGGCCGCCGAGTATGAACGAGGCGTTGAAGGCGATATCACTGTCTGCCAGGTGCTGGCCGTCGCGCCGATCGACGTCCCGCATTGCGTCCGACACCAGCATCGCGGCATCGAACATGGACTCCGCGCTCCATAGATTGGGCACCCCGTCCTTAGCGTTCCCCCGCTGTTTCAGCACGCTGATGACGGCCTGTGTCCCGGCCAGGTTGCCCGAACTCAATAGAACGATGACCCGGTCACCAGCGCGTTCGAACACGGTCATCTTGCAGAAACGCGCAAAATTGTCGACCTCGGCATGGGTACGCGAGTCCGACGCAAAAATCAGCCCGGTGTCGAGCATGATGCCTACACAGTAGGTCATGGCTGCTTCTCTCCGTTCAATCGAGACCACAATAATAGTGTACTATTGACATTGTGAGCGGACATTTTACCCAAGGCACTGGCGTTTATTTGTCAACGATAAAGATTTGATCTTCCTATCGAAGCTGAAACTCGTGTTTCAAGCATCGTCTGATCCACATAATGCGCTATGCGGGATAATTTCAGTCCAATATTAGACAGTTTCGAAAATAATTCACAGTGAATCTAATAACGTTGTTGACTAGATGGAATAACTAAGGTGAGAGATTAAACTGAGAACCACCGCCTTAAATACGGTGGGGTCCTCTCCGTCTAAAGACGGCTCAAGGGCGCTATAAGTTCCATGAACACTCAGACAGTTCGTCGCCACGTCAAGCCGCAGCCCCGCGCCAACACATCACAAACATCGCCTCCCTCTCTGCCTTTACCACTGCCGACAAACTTTGATCGCGAATCTTTGCTTCATCCGTTCCCTAAACCCCCAACTTCAGCTGGGGGGAGCAAGCGGATCATCAACCTTGAAGGCTTCGCCTAAAGGCGAGGGATTTTCTCCCATTCCCCGAAGGAGACATTAAACTTTGCGGGACCCGTACACACGCCTAGCCAGTTTGGGCGAGCGTATATCATCTTGGCATGGTAAGGGGCGCTATCTTTCGATCGTTGTCGCAGGAATTAGACTATTTGTTGTATCGAGGTTGGAGGCGATCTTGCGGTTTAATCTCTTCTGGTAAATTCCCCCAGCTTGCTTGCCTAGAAGTCAATTCTCATTACCGAAGTATGTCATTCCCGGTAGTGGGCTACTTTCATTTAGGCTGCTCTTTGTGACCTCCGTTCGTCGGCTTCCCACAGTGCGACTAAATCGGAGACTTCCCATAGTTTTTTTGTAACGTTTGCTGCCATCGCCATCGGTGGGTCTTTTGGGTCTGCTTATACGCTTTGGCAAGTGTGAGTATGCCAGCGTTTCGATGGGAAGGCTAGGGCTAATGTTTGTTCACCTAAACGAAGATAAATACTCCGATCGCGATAACGAGAAAAACGATAGCGGCTAAGATCCCGTAATCCAAGGTGTTTAAAATTATAGTGTCGGACTCCTTTCTTGTCTGTCAGAAATCTGACACAAGGGGTTTGAAAGTAGCCCTCTACCTCATTCCCGCATGCTTTCAGCGGGAATCCAGACGATGTTATGATTCTCGATTGTTTAGCGTTCGTGCTGCCCTCAGGAGAAATTTGATTAATCCTGTGGTTCACTACTTTCTCTCCCGGATTGAACTTCCTGCGGATCGGAATCAGGACTTGAGGCTTCTTCCCGAAAGCCGTATTTAATCAGTTTGTATCGCAGCGCCCGTTCACTGATTCCCAGCAGCTCCGCGGCGTGGGTCTGGACACCGTCGGACCTAGCCAGCGCTTCCCGGATCATGCGGCGCTCCAGCCCTTCCACCGCGACCGCGAGGTTAGTTTCCCGGTCGCCCTCAACCTCACGGTCTTGGACGGTCAAAGGTAGATCGCGGCTCCCGACCACATCATCCCTGGTGAGAACCACGGCCCGTTCAATAAGATTTTCGAGCTCTCGCACGTTGCCCGGATAGTCGTAGCGTAAAAGAACATCCCGGGCTTCATGCGTAAGACCACGGATCGTCTTGCCGTTCTTCTCCGCGAAGCGCCGAAGGAAGTGGTCGATCAACAGTGAAAGATCCGAGCGTCTTTCTCGCAGAGGTGGGATAAGAATCGTGACTACATTAAGCCGGTAATAGAGATCCTCCCGCAACTGTCCGGCTTTAATGAGCGCCTCCAGTGGCCTGTGGCTGGCAGCCAAGATCCTGACATTGACCTTGACCGGACGGCTGGAGCCCACCTTCTCGTATTCGCGCTCTTGAAGGACACGCAGGAGCTTCGCCTGCAAATGCAAAGGAAGATCGCCGATTTCGTCAAGAAAGATCGTCCCGCCATTGGCTAATTCAAAGCGCCCCTGGCGCGAAGTTACGGCGCCGGTAAAAGCGCCTTTTTCATGGCCGAACAATTCCGATTCGAGAAGAGTTTCGGGAAGCGCCGCGCAGTTTACCTTAACCAGAGGACCCGAGGCTCTCGGGCTGGCAAAGTGGATGGCCTTGGCAATCAGTTCTTTTCCCGTGCCGCTCTCGCCGCGAATCAAGACCGTCGCTTCACTCGGCGCTACCCGGCGCACCTGAGAGACGACTTCAAGCATCTGCCCGCTCTCGCCGATGATTCCTTCTATGCGATGCCGGCTCTGTAACGCTTCCCGAAGCTCGCGGTTCTCGGCGATGATTCGATAGCGGTCGCTGACCTGTCGAATCCGGTAAAGCAGCTCATCCAAATTCAGCGGTTTGGTCAGGTAGTCGGTTGCTCCTCCTTGGATGGCGGAGACGGCCGCTTCGATGCTTCCAAAGGCGGTCATCAAAATGACCGGCGTCTCAGGGTTGATGGCGCGCACGGCCTGGAGCAGAGCCGAACCCGACAGGTTGGGCATCTTTTGATCCGTAAGGATCAGATCGATGGACTCCTGACGAAAAAGCTCCAGGGCCTTTACGCCGCTTTCAGCTGCGGCCACGTCAAAGCCCTGCTTTTTGAGAAAACCCAAGACCAGCTCGCGCTGGGCTGGTTCGTCGTCGACTACGAGAATACGGAAACGATAAGGCATTCACACCTCCACACCGTTAATGGGCAAGGAAATTAGAAAGCGGCACCCACCGCCCGCTTCATGGGTAACAGTGATCTTCCCGCCGTGGGTCTCTATAATCCTGCGTGCGATCGCCAACCCTAGCCCGGCGCCCTTGGCCTTGGTCGTGAAGTAAGGCTCGAAGATTCGCGTCCGGTTTTCCGGCGCAATCCCGATTCCGGTGTCCGTGACGCTGATTAGAAAATTGCCGTTCGACGTTTTTGCCTCCAGCGTCAATGTCCCGCCTTCGGGCATCGCTTGAAGACCGTTAAGAATTAAATTCAAGAGCGCTTGTCTGAGATATTCACGGTCCGCCTTGAGCGGGGGCAGAGTCAGCGGAGCGACGACTCGGATCTGCACCTTCGATTGCTGAGCTTCGCCTTCCACCAATGTGGCTAATTCATTAAGGACATCCTGTACACGCAACGCTTCGGGTTTAATCTCAAGAGGGCGCGCCAGCGAGAGGAATTGCTCCACGATCGAGTTGAGGCGGTGCACTTCCCCCAACATCAGTTCTGTCACGCGAGAGTATTGCTCCTGATCATCGGTTGGCTGAAATTCGACCTTGAGACGTTGCAGTCCCATCGAAATGGCATTGAGCGGGTTTCTGATCTCGTGGGCGACGGTCGCAGCCAGGTTTCCCAGTGCTGAGAGTCGTTCTCTGTGTAACACTTCGATTTCCAAGG
>JAHKKJ010000355.1 GCA_020027655.1 Deltaproteobacteria bacterium
CGCTTATTTCCCCAAGAAAAGAAGGAGGACAAGGAATGAAGGGTTCAGCCAATTACGTGATCGGGTCGATTGCCGCGTTGCTATTGGCGGTTTGGATGGTGGCTTGCACAGCGGTCCAGGAGCAGCCAAAGCCGGCGGCACCGGCGCTGGCGCAGCAACCGGCGGCGCCAGCTATACAGGAAGGGGCCAAAGCGCCGACCAAACAGGAGTCCAGCAAAACGGAGACAAAAGCGGCCAAAACGAAAGCCGTGGAGGTGGAAGGTGTGATCAGCAGCGTCGGGCAACGGACCATCACCTTTCAACTTGAACGAAAAGGGAAAGTCAGGGAAGAAGTTGTCGGCGTTGATGACAAGACTAATATTGAAAAGGATGGCAGCAAAGTGAAGTTAGGGCAGTTACAGGAAACGGACAAAGCCTTAATTAATTACGAGCCGGATGCCTATACACCGGCGTCGGCGATCAAGGTTGTCGGCAAAGGTGAGATAAAGAAAGTCGGAGGCGACGACTAGGAGCGGTAGCGATCCGATCGATCGCCGGCGATTATCTCCAGATCAAAGGACTGCTCGTCTCTTAAAATTCTAAAAGAGATTCGCTCTCCCGGGCGTTTCTTCCACATCTCCTGGTAAAGCTCCGGTCGAGAGCGGATCTCTTTTTTTTCCACACCGATAATAATATCGCCTTCCTTGAGACCGTGCCTTTCGGCTGGCCCGCCGGCCACTATTCCTCCTACGACGACGTGCCCCGCCAGAGGTTGCGGATAGAATCCTAGCCAGGGCCGCCGGGGGCGGCTGCGGACGTGTCCGTACTGCTTAAGTTCCTGGGCGTGCTGCAGATAACAATCGATGGGGATTGCCAGAGAGAACTTACCGATCTCAGTTAGATTCAGCGAGACGACGCCGATGATTTCACCTTTAAAGTTGGCCATCGTGCCACCGCCAAAGCCTGGATTAGGTGCCGTAAGACGAATGGTCTTTTCCAGCATGTATTCCCAATGGCCGTCGTAGCCGTCCATAGAGCTCACATAGCCGCCGCTAACCCGGCGAGCGGCTTGGCCGCTACTGGCGATGATGACCGCGGGCTGGCCCAGTGCGACTGAATCCAATGCCGCAGGCCTAAGAAAAGGCAATCCTCGCGCGGGAATTTTGACCAGCGCAAGGCCGGTTTCCTGGTCCTGGGCAGCCAATGCCCCAGGGTGCTGCTCGCCGTCCGGTAATGTTACGGTGATGGATGCTGCCCCTACGGTTACATAGTGGACGGTTAATATATAGCCATCCGGATCAACGATAGTGCCTGAACCGCCTCGCTCCGACCCCAGATTGCGAGTCGACGGGTGGTTGTCGGGAACGGTAACTTGAATGTCGGCCGTCGCGGGTAAAATCGAATGGATCAGACCAATATGACCGTTCAAATCAGTCCTCCTCCCGGGCCACGGGTGTGTTGGGGCTCGGTACTTCAGTTTCGTTTGGATAAAATCTGCCCTGCCAACTGTCTCGTTCCTCTAGTTCCTTGTAGATCGCATTGTGCACCCCGATCTTATTGATCGACCATTCCGGCGCGACGGTAATCGCCCGATAAGTTTCGCCTGTCAAACGATGCACAACAATTTCCGGCGCTAAACGCTCGAGGAAATCAACGACGAGTGCTACATATTCCTTCTGGCTGGAGAGGGTGAAGCCACCAGCGGCATAAAGTTTTTCCAGGACGGTGTTCTTGATCACGTGGAGATTGTGCAGCTTAAGACCGTCGATCTCCAGCCGATTCAACAAAGACGTTGTTGCTAGAATTTCGGCAGAGCTTTCTCCCGGGAACCCCAGGATCAAATGGGTACAAACCCGCAGTCCGCGTTTCTTGCAGCGCCCGACGGTTTCAACGAACTCCTTTAGCCCATGGCCGCGGTTTACCCATCGAAGCGTCCGGTCTTGCATCGACTCGAGTCCGAGCTCCAACCAAAGATAAGTGTGATGGGAGAGATCCGTTAGGAGGTCGAGGGTATCCTCTGGTAGGCAATCGGGCCGGGTAGCGACGGAGAGACCGACGACGCCGCGGAAATCGAGGGCTTCGCGATAAAGCTTTTCGAGCTTAGAGACCGAACCGTAAGTATTGGTGTAACTCTGAAAATAGGCGATGAATTTGTCGGCTCGATGACGTCGTTGAATCGCCGCCGCCCCGCGCTCAAGTTGTTCGGTTACCGAAGTGCGAGGCTGATAGTTCTGCGGGGTATGACTAGAATTGTTGCAGTAAATGCATCCTCCCACGGCGACCGTTCCATCCCGATTCGGACAGGTGAAATCCAGCCTCAGACCAATTTTGTAGACCCGCGCAGCAAAAGTGTCTTTCAGTAAGCGGTTATAAGAATTATAGCGCCTGCCGTGCCATCGCTTGTGTAGTGTGACGGGAAAATTCATGGCGTGAACTGAAATTGGTTAACAAAAAGCAAGTCAATACTCAAGAGAATTACCTTCGGCGGCCCGGTCTCAAAACAGGGCGATGCCTGGCTTTTGCACGAGTGCCATCGGTTAGACGGCTTAGCCTTGCTCGAACTTTGGAAGTGGTTAATAAATCACGTGCTTTTTGAGTCCGTTGACCGATGTTGGCTTGACAATAAAGCTCGATTGACTATATTCTACCGAGCAGGCTTGTTTGTCCGCCGATGAAAATTCCCGTCGACGACATTACCGAATCCGCCAGAGAGATTAGGTTTTCCGAACGAATTGATGGACTAAACGATCTCTACAAAAATAACCAGTTCCGGGATTTTAGCTTTCCGCCCTTGCTGGAAGTAGATTTAGTCTATTATCGATCCGGTCAAGAGATTTTCTTCAAAGGTTCATTCGGCGGGACGCTTGACGGGACTTGTAGCCGTTGTTTGAGGAGCTACTCCTTCCCCTTGAGCAAAGAATTTGATTTTGTGCTCAGCCCAGATCCGTCTCAATCAGGGCACAAAATTGAAGAGCTGACTAGGGAGGATCTGGGGTTGAGTTATTATTCCACAGAGGAAATTGACCTCGCGCCTCTTATAAAAGAACAGGTCATGTTAGCTCTCCCGACCCGGCCGCTGTGTCATGAAAACTGCCGTGGGCTTTGCGGTAGCTGTGGCGCCGACCTCAACCAGGAGACTTGCGCCTGTAGTAGCTCCGCAACTGATCCACGGATGGCGATTTTTCGAACGCTCAAAGTCGGTCGTTAGTTCACGTCGACATTTGTTGCATTTTATCTGTCGCTGAGCGACGGAGAAAGATAGGACTAAGAAAATGCCAGTACCTAAGAGAAGAACTTCAAAAAGAGTGAAAAACCAAAGGCGATCGCACGATGCGCTGACCGCTCCACAGTGGAGCACTTGTCCCAAGTGCGGGGAAACCGTTTTGCCGCACCGCGCCTGCTCCAGCTGCGGTTTCTACCGGGGTCGAATCGTGATAAAGACTGACGAAAGCTAATCTGCCTTCCTATTTTGTATGCTAAAAATCGCCGTCGACGCCATGGGGGGAGACCATGCTCCCGGGGTAGTGGTAGAGGGCGCGTTATGGGCTGCCCAAGAGTTCGGCGTGGATCTTGTCTTGGTGGGTCAGAAGGATGTCCTGGAACGCGAATTGGCGCGCCATCCTACGAAATCGTCCTCGGTTCAACTGGTCCATGCTTCTCAAATGATCGCTATGGATGAATCTCCGAGTTCTGCGCTAAAAAAACGGGACTCATCCATGAAGATCGTCTTTGAGATGATGAAACGCGGAGAAGTTCAGGCTGTGGTGAGCGCGGGGAATTCAGGGGCCATGATGGCGACGGGGATGTTTGTTATGGGCAGGTTGCCGCAGGTGGCCCGACCCGCGATTCTGATCGTTGTGCCGGGCCTGTCGAAGGGGACGGTCATTATCGACGCCGGCGCGAACGTTGACTGCAAGCCCCATCATCTGGTTCAGTTCGCCTTTATGGGCGGGATCTACGCTGAGAAAGTCCAGGGAATCGCCAGTCCGCGCATCGGGGTCTTGAGTAACGGCGAGGAGGAAGGAAAGGGAAACGATCTAACCAGGGCGGCCAGCGAAGCGCTTTCAGCGACTTCGTTGAATTACATCGGCTATGTAGAAGGACGAGATGTTTTCAACGGCAAAGTCGATGTCGTCGTCTGCGATGGATTCACCGGTAATATAGCCCTTAAAACGATGGAAGGGGTTGCGAGTTTCGCCGGGGACGTATTGAGGGAGGCCTTTCAGAAGAATTTTTCCAGTCGGCTGGGATATCTAATGAGTCGTAGCTCTCTCCGAGAAGCCTATCGGCGTCTCGACTATGCTGAATATGGGGGCGCTCCTTTGCTTGGCCTGGACGGGGTGGGGATTGTCGCTCATGGGGGATCGAGTCCGCGGGCTATCAAAAATGCTATACGTGCGGCCAAAGAGGCGGTTCAACAGGATATCAATGGGCATATCAGCCGGGTACTCGGTGATGCGGGCGGTAGTGATAGGAAGGATGGTTTCCCAAGAAAAATTTGGCAGCGAATTAAGTCGAAGATCGACTCACTAGGCGACAAACCAAGCACCGAGGGTGAAACAGAGGAACGGCAAGGTGAAGCCAAACGCTAAAGTTGCCTTTGTCTTTCCGGGACAGGGTTCTCAATATGTTGGAATGGGGAAGGAGCTTCACGCGCAATTTATCGCGGCCAGGCGGGTGTTTTCGGAAGCGGATGAGATCCTTGGATTTCCGCTAAGTCGCATTTGTTTTAGTGGCCCCGATTCGGATCTCAAGCTCACTGAGAATACCCAACCGGCTATCTTGACAGTCTCAGTTGCTGCTCTGCGTGTTTTAGAATCGGCAAGCGCACTAAGGGCCGACTTCGTTGCTGGTCATAGTCTCGGAGAATACACCGCGCTGGTTTGCGCCGGGGCACTAAGCTTCCAGGACGCGGTAAGAGTCGTGCGCGAACGGGGCAGACTCATGCAACAGGCCGTGCCTCCCGGTGTGGGCAGTATGGCGGTGATTTTGGGATT
>JAHKKJ010000356.1 GCA_020027655.1 Deltaproteobacteria bacterium
AGTTGCATCTCAGGTTGCGGTCCGAATCTTTCAAACACCTTGGCCCTTTGTTCTCCGGTCAGCCTGCCTAAGTCAAGCTCGTCATGATTGCGCAGAAACTGCGCCCATTGCGCCCCGGCCGGGAGCTTCTTTGTAGCGCGCAGAGCGCCAATCAGTGGAGCTACGTCAGCCGTCGCCAGCGCATAAAACAGATGCTGGTTGACAAAAAAATTGAACATCATTTGAATCCTCTCGCCGCCCTTTCCGAAATAGTTCAGGGTTTCGTCCGGAAGGACATTGGCTTCGCCCAGAAGGATTCCGTCGCCGCGCCGCCATTGAAGGAATTCGCGCATCTCGACGAGATATTCAAAATTCAACTCGGTTTTTTTCCCGCCCGGATAGGGCGTCTCAATAATGAATGGTACGGCATCCACCCGAAACCCCGCTACGCCCAGTTCAAGCCAGTAGCCCATGATGCGACGAATCTCAGTGCGCACCGCCGGATTGTGCATGTTGAGATCCGGTTGAAATTCGTAAAAGCGGTGAAAGTAATACTCCCGTGCTTCTTTGTCGTATGTCCAAGTCGACTTTTGCACACCTGGAAAGACCATGCCGGTTTTCCAATTCGCAGGACGTTTCTTCGACCACACGTACCAATCGCGATACTGAGAATGCTTGTCTGTGCGCGATGCCTGGAACCATCGATGCTGATCGGACGAGTGGTTGACGACGAGATCCATGATGACTTCGATGCCGCGTTTGTTTGCGTGCTGCATAAACTCGACAAAATCACCGCTCGAGCCGTGACGCGGATCGACGCCGTAAAAGTCGGAGATGTCGTAGCCGTTGTCGCGGTTCGGCGTAGGCTGGAAAGGCGAAAGCCAAATGGTGCTGATACCCAGCGCTTGAAGATATTCCAAACGGCGGGTGAGCCCCTCAAAGTCCCCCGACGCCGTCGCCGTTGGCGTCCATAAATGTTTCCAGATCGAGGCTATAAATAACAGTGTTCTTGTACCATAGGTCCTCTATCATCGTTGCTCCTCATATCCCCGAAGCGAGCTGCCCCATATAAGTTCATAGCAGCTTATTCGCCGGTAGAAATTTGGTCTAAGGATCAGCAGCGTCGGAACATGGGATTTTCGTCCACACTCGCGCCCGCCTTCGATGCATCATTGGCGTTCATCCTCCTTGGACTTCCCCAATGCGGTCCAGCCTTGGGACAGGAGCGTGGAAAATACTTAGCCACGGGACTATTGAATCACATCAGAGATGTCATTCTCGGCATCCATGACTTCGCGGAGTTTCCGACGTGGTTTCGTTTTAGAAACTCAAGAACGTGGTCGTACACGTTGCGCGGCACTCTGATCGAGGCGAAATATTTTCGTCGGGACATTGTACCGCGAGACCTATGATAGACGTTTCCCATAGAGACAGATCAACCAGCACACTGTCCGCGATAGGCGGATGGGGGTCCATAGTACCGAGAGGGGTTGACCAACGCTCAGACCATTCTGTGACGTGTTTGATCCATTTCCTCCGGCGGATAAGGTTTCAAGACAGAGCGGACTTTTTATAGTAGGGCGCTCCAGAAACCTCAAGCGATTGTTCTTCATCTTCATGGCGCAAAATCACAGGCATATGGACTGCACGATGGTCGTAGCGGCTCCCGTGCTTCCTGTGGGATACGTTGTTAACGCGAGGCGGATTGCTGATAGGGGGATTGTCCTGGCGGGACACCGCTTCGCCGACCAGTACGAGCGACCAATTCCTCATAATCCCATCTCACCCTCAGGACGGTTCTTTTGGGTTCTGGTAGCTTGCCGTCGTGCAACCAATAGTCGATGGTGTGCGTCGAAACACCGAAGAGTTCGGCTACCAGCCGTTTGCTAATGAGTTTCTTATCCCGGTTTTGGGCCGATACGTAAGGTGTAAACCAGGGTAAGAGGACAGTGAGAATAAACGATTTCGGGATAAGAGCGACTCCCTTCGTGCTTTGTCTCAATTCCATTGATGGCAAATCACCCCTCCTGACTGGACGATATTGATCTCTGCGCCACCGCGTGAATTTGTCGAAGACAAGTTAACAGGCAGTGAATCGCACGTGAACTTGCTATGAAAGTTGTAATTGATGTCTAGCTCGCCGATCTTCAAAAGCGAATGACGATAAAGGATCGATTGTCAGATAGCCGACAATCGTATCGCGCCGAACCTACTTGTTCTGCGATTTACTTGGTCTACTCTGGAAGTATGGAAACAAGGAAATGTCCCGTGCTGGTCGTTGACCGTCCGTGTGCCCTTGAGTTATTTCACGTAAGCACCGAGGAGCCGACTTCCGACAGTCCACCGCTAGAGCTTTGGGAGTGTGCGAAGGGCCACCGAATGCACCTTGCTTCAAAAAAAGAAGAATCGAAATCCGAAGCCGAAAATTAAGGGCGAAGCTTCGGAAATGTTAAGCGTTGAGGGAAATTTTTCTGATTGGTGGTGTTCTTCTTCCAGGCAGCACCTCACAGTGGACGGATAGAAAATGTCAGCAGAGTTGGCACATCCTTTGTGTAACCAACGAATTCAGGAGGTCCCCCTATGAAAAAATTTACTTGGTTAATCCCACTACTATTCGGTCTCAATGTCGTTTTCGCAGGATGCGACGAACGCGGTCGACAACCAGGTACCAGAACGACTCCAAGTCCATCCACAACCCCGAGTACATCGAAGCTGAGTGACTCGGATTTGGAAAAGGCCGTTTGGGCAAAGTTTGAGAATGATGCGCAATTAAAAGTAGCCGACCTTAGTGTGAACGCTGACGCAGAGAGAAATGAGATAACATTATCGGGAACTGTACGCTCCCACGCCGCACGGGAAAAAGCGATAGAATTGGCAAAGAGCGCAAAACCGGGAGTTCTGGTCAACGATAAAATAGACGTTAAACCAGCCGCCTGATCGTCGGCGTAAGGATTCTATATGCCATTGATACCTGACCGGAACGGAAAATTGTCTAAAGGCTCTCAATCGATCTCTTTGGCTGACTCCTGTCTCGCTGCCTTGCGGAAAAATATTTGTGATTCTCCGTAGCGAGCTTATTGAGTGCGGCCTTCGCCGAATACGGGTTGCCTCAGCTTCCAGGTCAACGGGAAGGCAAGCGCGGAGAGCGCAGCCATGACCCAAAACCCTTGCGCGCCCAGGCGCGCGTAGAGCGCGCCGGAGACCAGGGTGAGCAAGGCGGTGGCGGCTCCGATGCCGACCGTACCATAGAGCGCCTGCGCCGTCCCTTCGAGGCCTTGCGGCACGGTGCGGGCGATCAGACGCATGCAGGCGAGATGAAGCAGCGCAAAGGTGATGCCGTGCAGCGGCTGCACCAGCGCAAGCGCAATCACATCGGTTGTCTGCGCCATCACCGCCCAGCGCAGCATGCCAGCCAGTGCCGCGATGGCGGCCGCGCCGGCCGGCGCCAGCCACGTCACGAGCGCCGGGCCAATGACGAAGAATACCAGCACCTCTGCGGCGACCGACTCTGACCAGAGCAAGCTCGCGGTAGCCGGGCTGATGCCTGTGGCACTCCAGCGGATCACTGCAAATGCGTCGTGCATGGCGTGGCTGCCGAGGATGAGTGCTGCCACAAGAACAAGATTCCGAAATAGCGGAAGCCGGAGCAGAATGAGAACACCCCCTGCAGGCGCTCGCACGGCATCGGCTGTGCGAGCGTGAATCAGTTCCGGCACCAGGATTGCGGCAAAAGCTGCCGCGCCGAGCAGCAAGGCCTGCAGGTAAACGATCAGGTCGAGGCCGAATGCGCTCACCGCCTGCCCGGACAGCAAAATGCCGACGATGAAGGCAGCCGAGCCGGTGCCGCGCACCCATCCATACTCAAAACCTCGGCGGCCGCTCGGCGCCGGAGAGGCAGATCCTAGTGCCAGTGCGTCCGCCAAGACGGTAATCGGCGCCAGCGATGCGGCATGCAGCAGATTCATTCCGAGCAAAATCCAAAATCCATGTCCCGCCAGATAGCCAAGCGTCACTGAAGCTGCAAGCGCGGCGCAGACGATGAGCACGACGCGGAGCGCCTGGATCAAATCGCCGATGCGGCCTGCGAGGGGCGCCGTGAGCAAGCGCACGGCTGTGCCGGTGCCGAGGACAAGCCCAAGCTGCTCGGGCGGCAACCCCCGCGCGCTTAAAAAGGCAGGTAGAAATGGAGAAGCGACTCCGAATGCCGCATACATCGCGGCATAAAGCAGGATGAATCTTGTCAGAGTGGTTGACCGTACGGAATCGAACATGGCTTCCCGCAAAGCTTAGCAGATTTTTTCGTCTGGCTCGGGTGTGCGAACTGATCTGACTCCCTGTCAGACGACTGATTTCATGACCGAGTCGCCTAACAGCTGATTTGAGGGTGAGGCTCGTGATCCGGCGCTGCGCGCCTACGCAGCCGCGCCTCCATCGGAACGTTAGCCCTGAAATTGAACCGATTTCTCATTTTTACCAAAACCTGTAACATTTGCCTGACGCGTCGTTGTTCAAACGTGGATTAATATTCTTGACAGATTTTGGCACCAACGTGTCCCAAAAAAATACTTTTCGGTAGTCAAACCTGGGAAACCTTTGGCCACAAGTTGACCGGCCCCCGCGCGATACAAATCCATACCTCCCGCCAGCACGGACTGCCACTAGCTTGCTTGGCGAGGGTCTGCCCATGTGCCCTTCCTCCCGATTGCTGACACCGAGTCTGCCAGTGCCAGAATAAAGGCGTTCTGGTACACATCCAGCGTGCCCATTTTCACTCCCAGGAAGCTGGGCAGCCAGGTGAAGGTGCCGTAGTAGCCGAGGATGAACACGAAGAAGGAGCCGACGAGTCCCATGACGGCGACCGATACGAAACGCAGGAGGAGCCTGCGAATCACTGCCCGTCGCGTCGCAGAGCTCTACCCGGAGTCGCTCCGGTGAACGTGCCGTTCTCGCGAACCACGACGCCGTTCACGACGACGTAGTCGATGCCGCGGGG